>JAEUJL010000691.1 GCA_016794835.1 Gemmatimonadota bacterium
GGATGTCCACTGCCAATGAGGTCATATCGAGAGAGGGCGACGCGGGAATATACTTGGAGTCGTGTTTCCTCCCGCGTCTGACCCAACGGCTCCCGCAGGCGCGGGGATTCGGTGGCCGCCGGTCGGCTCCGTCCTCACGGCTGCCGCGGCGTCCCTCCTGCTCCTCTTCCTCCTCCTCCCGGTCGGGGAGCTGGTGGTGCAAGGGGGGGCGGGGGGGCTGCGACGGCTCACGACCGACGCCGGGCTGCAACAGGCGCTCGCCCTCACAGCGTGGACGGCCACCCTCGCGACCGCCATTGGCGTGGCGCTGGGGACCCCCCTGGCCTGGATCCTGGCCCGGAGGCGTTTTCCCGGTCGCACCCTCGTCTCGGCGGCGCTGGACCTGCCCCTCGTCATCCCGCACCCGGTGGCCGGGATCGCGTTGTTGCTGGTGTTTGGCCGCGAGTCCGCAATCGGCGGGGTGTTGGCGCAGGCCGGCTACGGGATCGTGAGCACCCCGCTGGGGATCGTCGTGGGGATGCTGTTCGTGAGCGCACCGCTCTACGTGAGCGGGGCGCGGGAGGCGATGGCCCGGGTCGACCGCCGCTACGAATCGGTCGCGCAGACCCTCGGGGACACCCCGTGGCGGGCCTTTCGGCGGGTGACGCTCCCCCTGGCCAGCCGCGGGCTGCTCGCCTCGGCAGTCGTCATGTGGGCGCGCGCGGTGAGCGAGTTCGGGGCGATCGTCATCCTCGTGCACCACCCGCGCACCGTCAGCGTGTTAAGCTACGACCGGTTCACCACCTACGGCCTCACCGAGGTCATCCCGGTCGCCGCCGCCCTCGTCCTGTTGGCCCTGCTCCCCCTGGTGGCGTTGCGCGCCCTGCGCCGCGGCGAGGAGCGCCGCGGATGATCGGGGTCGCCAACCTCCAGGCGGCCGCCGGCGAGTTCCGGCTGCGGGACGTGTCCTTCACGGTGCCGACCGGGGCGTGGGGAGTGGTCATCGGCCCGGCGGGCTCCGGGAAGACCACCCTGCTCGAGTCGATCGCCGGCGTCGTCTCCCCACTCGCCGGCGTCGTGACCATCGGGGCGCGTGACGTGACGCGGGCACCCGTCAACGAGCGACGGGTCGGCCTGGTGTACCAGCACGCCTATCTCTTCCCGCACCTCTCGGTGCGCGACAACGTCGCGTACGGGGCGTCGTCGCCGTCGGTGGTGGCGGCGGTGATCGCTGCGCTGGCCATCGACCCGTTAGGCGCGCGTGACGTGGCGTCGCTGTCCGGCGGCGAGCGGCAGTTGGTCGCGCTGGCCCGTGCCCTCGCCCAGGAGCCCGAGGTCCTGCTCCTGGACGAGCCGTTCAGCGCACTCGATCCCAAGCGGCGGAGCATCACGCGTCGGGTCGTGCGGGACTGGCACCGCGCGCGCGAGACCACGGTCCTGCAGGTCACGCACGACTTCGCCGAGGCGGGGCTGCTGGGTGACGTCACCGTGCTGCTCGACGGGGGGCGCGTCCTGCAGGCGGGGCCGTCGGCCGAGGTGTTCCGTCGCCCCGTGACGCCCTACGTCGCCGAGTTCCTCGGCGCGGAGAACGTCCTCTCCGGGGCGGTGGTGGGCGACACCGTGGTGGAGGGGGCACCCCGTGCCGTGGAGTTCCACTGTGGCCCGCTCGCCTTTGTCGCCATCAGCGACGCCCCCGTGGGCGCGTGCCATGCGGTGATTCGCGGGGAGGAAGTGATCCTCTCGCGCGCCGCCCAGTCGTCGTCCGCGCGCAACTCCTTTGCGGGCACCGTGACCGAAGTCGCCCTGTATGGCGCCTATGCCCGGGTGACCGTGGCGGTCCAGGGAGTTCCACTGGTCGCCCTCCTGACGCTACCTTCGCTACGTGACCTCGCCCTGGAGCCAGGGGCTGCGGTCCACGCCAGCTTCAAGGCCTTCGCAGTACACCTCTGTTGACCCCCCCCGCGGTACTTCGTGACGTCCGCCCCCGCCAAGCCACGCCTGCTCATTGTCGACGATTCCGCGGATGACGTGGAACTCGTCAGGCGCGCCCTCACGCGCGGGGGCGTGTCGGCGAGCATCACGCGGGTCGATGACGCGGCCTCGTTCCGCCGGGCGCTCGCCGAGCAGGCGTGGGACCTCGTGATCGCTGACTACTCGCAGCCGAGCTTTGGGGCACTGGCCGTGCTGGAGCAGCTCCGCCAGGCGCAGCGCGACCTTCCCTGCCTGGTGATGTCCGGGGTGGCCGGTGAGGACCGGGCGGTGGAAACGATGCGGGCGGGGGCGAAGGACTTTGTCTCCAAGGACCGGCTCCAGCGGCTGGCGCCGGCGGTGCAGCGGGAACTCGCCGAAGCGGCGCTGCGCCGGGAGCGGGCGCGTCGTGAGGCGGAGGAGTCGTTGCGCGAGGAGCGGCTGCGTGGCGCCGGGGTCCGCGTGCTCGAGGTGTTGCGATCGGACGCGTTCTCCAGCGGCCGGGCGCTCGAGGTGTATCGCGAGCTGAGTGCCCTCGTGGCCCACGCGCTGGATGTCGACCGGGTGTCGATCTGGCTGTTCGACGAGACCCGGACCGGCTTTCACTGCGTAGAGTCGTTCGATCGACGGTCGGCGACACACAGCGAGGGGCTCGCGTATGCCATCGAGGAACACCCGGCGTACTTCGAGGCCCTGGAGCGCAGCCGCTTTGTCGAGGCCCACGACGCGGCGTCCGAGCATCGCGGGGCCGGCGAGGAGATGGCGACGATCAGCGCGCAGCTCGACGCCGCCATCCGGGTGCACGGCGCGATGGTCGGGGCGCTGTGTCTGGACCACGTCGGCGGGCGACGACGGTGGCGCGGCGACGAGCAGATGTTCGTCGGGTCGATCGCCGACCTGGTGGCCCTCGTCATGGAGACGCAGGAGCGTCGTCGCGCGGAACTCGCGCTGCGCGAGAGCGAGGTGCGGTATCGCGACCTGTGGCAGAACGCCCTGGATGGGATGCTGACCCTTGATCCCGCCGGACGGATCACGTCGATCAACGCGGCGGGGTGCGCGCTGGTGGGCGCGTCGCCGGCGGAGATGATAGGCCAGCCCTTCACCGACTTCCTCGTGCCGCGCGACGCGGAGGTCGCCCGGGGGATCTTCACCAGCCTGGTGACCACCGGGGAGGGGGTCCAGGGGCCGGTCGCGGTGTCGGTCCAACGCCGGCGCGGGCGTGCCGTGCAGGCCGAGGCAAGCGCCCAGCGGATCGAGCGCGACGGGGAGCTCGTCGAGGTGCTGGCCATCGTGCGCGATGTGTCGCAGCGCCGCCAGCTGGAGGCGCAGCTGCAGCAGTCCCAGAAGATGGAGGCTATCGGGCGACTGGCCGGCGGCGTCGCCCATGACTTCAACAACCTCCTGACCGCGATCATCGGTTATTCCCAGATCGCGGCGATCCGCCCGGGTGTACCGGCGCCGGCACTGCTCGACCTCAAGGAGATCACCTCGGCGGCGCATCGCGCCGCGGCACTGACGCGCCAGCTCCTGGCATTTAGTCGGCGCCAGGTCCTCGAGCCCCGGGTGCTTAACCTCAATGCCGTGGTGACCGGGATCGAGGTCCTGCTGCGACGGCTGATCGGTGAGGACATCACCTTCACCATCGACCTCGCCACCAACGTCGCCGCCGTGCTCGCCGATCCC
>JAEUJL010000399.1 GCA_016794835.1 Gemmatimonadota bacterium
CACACCGGCCTAGCGCCAGGAGATGGGGACCGCCTCCGGCTTGGTCGGGAGGATCGCTGCCCCCGCCTCCAGGCTCTCGGCGAGGCGCGCACGAATGCGCTTGAGCTCGCGGAACCCGACCAGCTGGCGGGAGTCCTCATCCCACAGGGTCAGTCGCAGCGTGCGCACGCTGGTCCAGAGGGTCAGCTTGGTCGCCCGCTGCAGGAGCGGGTTCTCATCGAAACACTTCTGCAATGAGTAGTTGGGAATCCGGCTGGCCACGTGGTGGATGTGATGCAGCCCGATGTTCGCCGTGCACCACTGGAGGATCTTGGGCATCACGAGGTGCGACGCGCCTTCCAGGCCCGAGGCGTAGTAGTTCCACGCCTCCTTGTACCGCCAATAGGTGTCCTCGTACTGGTGCTGCACGTAGAACAGGTACACACCAATCGCACCGGTGATCAGCGTCACGGGGAGCTGCACCAGGAGGAAGCGCTCGAGTCCCACGAGCCACCACATGAACGCCACCACCGCCGCGATGCCGATGTTCGTCGCGTGCACGCTGAGCCACTCGCGCTTCCAGCTCCGCGGGATGTCCAGCGGGAGGCGGTGCTTGAGGACAAACTGGTACCCTGGCGCAATCACCAGGAGGACGATCGGGTGCCGATAGAGGCGGTACAGGAATCGCTTGAACTTCGAACGACTCAGGTACTCACGGACGGTCAGGGTATCGATGTCGCCGAAAGTCCGTGCGTCCAGGTCGCCCGAGGAGGCGTGGTGGATCGCGTGGGTCTTTCGCCAGTAGGTGTAGGGGACCAGGGTGATGATCCCGATGACGTACCCGACCGCGGTGTTGGCCGCCGTGGACTTGAAGAACGAGCCGTGCCCGCAGTCATGCTGGATCATGAACAGCCGGGCGACCATGAGGGAGGTCGGCACCGCGAGGAGCAGGGTGAGCCAGTAGCCGACTTCCAGGCTGCGCAGGGTCAGGTACCACATGCCGATAAAGAGCACGGCGGTATTCGTCAGCTGCCAGAGGCTCTTCCACAGGATGGACCCGCGATACTTGGCGAGCATCTGCGCCCAGTCGGCCGGCTGCAGCTTCTCTATCGGTGGGACGGATTCAGCCATCGGTACGTGAACGGGGGTGGGTACAGGGGCGTCTAATGATAGTGTCGGACCCAGCGTCGGCGGCACCACCTGGCGCCGTCGTGCGGGCCCAACGGAGCGTACATTGTCACGACTCCCACCCGTTGCGCCATGCGTCTCGCGTCCGCCGTTGCCCTCTTGACAGTTGTCGCCGCGTCACTGCCGGCGCAGATCCCGGTCGCCGAGTATGCGGCGCGCCGCGATTCACTTGCTGCACGCATCGGGGACGGTGCCGTGTTGGCCTTCGGACGGCGCGAGCCGGTGAACCATTGGCCACCGTTCTACCAGACCCCGCACTTCCGCTACCTCACGGGCTTCCTTGAATCGAACGCGGCCTTTGTCATGGTGCGCGCCCAGGGGCGGCTGGAGTCCACCCTGTTCATCGAGAAGCCGAATGCGCGGAGTGCGCTGTACCTCGGCGATCGCAAGACCCTGGCTGAGGTCGGGACCGAGCTGGGGCTCCGCGCCCGCTACACGGACGACCTCGTGGCGGTGGTGGATTCCCTGATCCGCAGCGGCGTGTCGTTACATGTGGTGCCCGACGCCCAGTCGAACGAGTTCATCGGGCGCGACTCCTTGTCGTACCAGCAGGCCTTCATTGCGGGGCTCCGGCAGCGACATCCCCGGGCCAAGCTGGTGAACGCGACGCCGGTGATGGATGCCCTGCGCGCGCGAAAGAGCGAGGCGGAGCTGGCCCTGATCACCAAGGCCGCCGAGGTGAGCGCACGCGCCCACGATGAGGTGATGCGCGTGATCCGGCCGGGGATGCGTGAGAGCGAGATCCAGGCGGTGATGGAGGCCACCTACCGCAAGCTCGGCGCCGATGGCCCCGGGTACAGCTCCATCGTCGGGGCGGGCGGCAACTCCACCATCCTGCACTGGCCGGCCTCCTCGCGCGAGGCGAAGTCGGGGGAAGTGGTCCTGATGGATGTGGCGGCGTACTACGACGGCTACTCCGCCGACATCACGCGCACCGTCCCCGTGGACGGGACCTACACGCCGGAAGCGCGCGCCATCTACGAGATCGTGCTGGAGTCACAGAAGGCGGCGGAGCGACAGATCAAGCCCGGCACGGCGCGCAACACCCCGACGGACAGTGCGTACGTGGTGCTCAAGGACGGCTTGGTGCGACTCGGGTTGATCGAGTCGGCGACCGCATCGTTTGATCCCCCGTTCGGGCTCTGTCCCGGCACCTGGGCCAACAAGGACGGGACGTGCCCGCAGTGGTACCTCTACATCTACCACGGGTTCATCCACGGGATCGGCCTCGACGTCCACGATCCGTCCCAGTTCGGCAGCGTGACCGGCAACCTGTTCGGGAATCACGACGCCTTCACGATCGAGCCGGGGATCTACGTGCGCGAGAAGGTGTTCGCCGACCTGCCCGACACCCCGCGGAACCGCGCGATGATTGCGTTTGCGCGTACTGCGGCGGCGAAGTACAAGAACGTCGGGGTGCGCATCGAGGACGACTACATCCTCAAGGACGGGAAGCTGATCCGCATTTCCGCCCTCGCCCCGCGCGAGATCGCCGAGATCGAGGCGCTCCGGAAGAAGGCCGTGGTCCAGTAAGCAGGCCGCCGCGCGCGGGGGGGATCCCTCCCCGCGCTGCGGGTGGCTTATTGCACCGCCCCGGCAGTTCGCAGGTAGTCGACGGCCAGGTTCGCGAGGGACCGCACGCCGACCGGCAGGGCCCCCTCGTCCACGAAGAACAGCGGGGAGTGATTGGCGGGCTGCTTGGCCGGGTCGCTGCCCTTCGGCGACGAGCCGAGGGCGTAGAACAGCCCCGGGATCTCACGCGTGAACTCCGGGAAGTCCTCCGAGCCCATCACCGGCCCCACCACGTTGAACCCGCCTTCGCCCGCCGTGCGTCGCAGGGTGGGCGTCATCTTGTCGAACAGGGTGTTGTCGTTGACGGTGATCAGGCCGCTGGTCTGCAGGTTGACCACGGCGGTGGCGCCGCCCGCGCGCGCGATGTCCTCCGCGGTGCGCTTCACCCGTTCATGGATCAGGGTGCGCATCGCCGGGTCGAAGGTGCGAATCGTCCCGATCATCACGACGCTGTCCGGGATGATGTTGCCGCGATTGCCTCCCTGGATCATCCCGACGGTGATCACGGCCGGCGCCGCGGCCACGTTGATCTGCCGGCTGGCAATCGTTTGGAGCCCGAGGACGATCTGCGATGAGACGACGATCGGGTCGACGCCGAGCCATGGGGAGGAGCCGTGGGTCTGGCGGCCCTTGACGATGATCTCCAGGCCGTCGGCCGCGGCGAGGAATCCCCCGGGGCGCGCGTTCAACGAGCCGAGGGGGCCGGGCATGACGTGCAGCCCGAAGATCGCTGATGCCTTCGGGTTCATCAGGGCGCCGTCCGCGACCATCGCCTTCGCGCCACCCAGCCCCTCCTCGGCGGGCTGGAAGAGGAACTTGATCGTGCCGGGAATGCGCGGCTTCATCGCGGTGAGGATCTCGGCGACCCCCATGAGGATGGCGACGTGATTGTCGTGGCCGCAGGCGTGCATCACGCCGACCTCCATCCCGTTGTACATCGTCCGGACCGTGCTCTTGAACGGCAGGTCGACGAGTTCGGTGACCGGCAGCGCATCCATGTCGGCGCGCAGGGCCACCACGGGGCCCGGGCGACCCCCGCGCAGGATGCCCACCACCCCGGTCTTCCCGACCGGCGCCTGCACCTCGAGGCCGAGGGCGCGCAGGTGCTTCTCAACCAGCGCAGAGGTGCGCTTCTCCTCGAAGGAAAGCTCCGGATGCTGGTGGATGTCCCGCCGCCAGGCGATGACCTTGGGCATCACCTGCTCGAGCCGTTGTTCGATCTCGCGGGCCAGGGGATCGGTGCTCCCTTGTGCGTGCACGGGGAGGGTCGTGAGGGCCAGGAGGGCGAGGAGGCGACGCATGAGGCTCGGCGGCTGGGGTGGGCGAAAGGTGCGACCCGGCGTGCCCGGGAGCAATCGGGGAGCTGTCGGGGTCCGGGAGCTCGCGGGTTGTCCTGCGTTCCATGGACCGCCGGCGCGGATGTTTCATGGCGTTTGTCTTCCTGGTGGGGAATGCCGGCTGCCTGCCGGTCTTTCCCCACAGCCCACGCATCGAGCCGGGGCTTCAGCATGGGGTGGCGTACGCGGTGCAGGGGGCCGAGATCCCGCGGCAGGACTCCGGCCTCATCGACTCGACGTCACGCAAGTTCGTGCCGGCGGTGCAGGGACTGCTGTGGGCCTCGTATGGCCGGCGGGACGACGAGGACAGCGGTGGTTGGCGCATGACCGCGACCGGCACCCTGTGGGCGGCGGCGCGCCTCGATCTCTATTGGCAGCTGCCATCGCGAACTCTCGGCGGCTGGGATGTCGGCGGCGGGGCGTCCGGGCAGGTGGGTGCCCCGGAGGCGCTGAGCGCCTATGCGTCGGTCGGTCGGGAGGTGGGCCCGTGGTGGGAGGGCTATGCGACCGTGGCCCGTACGCGCATGGGGGCGCGCGATGACTCGACCTTCCGCCACATGACGTCGATCACGGCCGGGCTCCGGCGGCTGGAGGGGCGACCGGTGAACCTCTTCGTGGCGGCCACCGTGGGCCCACGCCCGGCGATCGATTGCGGAACCGTGGTCTGCCGGCCGTTTACGCGCGTGGTGCTCGGGATGAGCGTCGACATCAGTCACTACACCGAACGGGACGGGCGCGTCCTTCCGTGAGGGCGGTGGGTGGCGCGCGGCACGACCGGCACCGAACTTTCGCCCGTCCTTCGACCTTCACCCGACCCCGATGCGGACCTTCGTTCGAGCCGTGCTCGCCAGCTGTGTGGCGGTTCCCCTGGCTGCCCAGACCTTCCCCACCAACGATCCCGTGATCCGCCGGATCTGGGACGAGGGCATGACGGGAAAGTCCCAGGTGGCGCGACTCGCGCAGGTGCTCAGCGACTCGATCGGGCCGCGCCTCTCGGGATCTCCCGGATACACCGCGGCCAGCGATTGGGTGGCCGCTCGTTATGCAGAATGGGGGATCCCCGCGCGCAAGGAGCGGTATGGCACGTGGCGCGGGTGGCGTCGGCGCTATACGCACTTCGACCTCATTGCCCCGCGCGAGCGC
>JAEUJL010000717.1 GCA_016794835.1 Gemmatimonadota bacterium
CGGAGCACGTCCTCGAAGACGCGAAAGACCGCCGGGTCAAACTGGCGCCCGACGTCCCGGCGCATCACCTCGATGGCCTCGTCGCTGCCTAACGCGTGCTTGAACGGCCGGCGCGTGATGAGGGCGTCGTAGACATCGGCCACGCAGGTGATGCGCGCCGCCAGCGGGATCTCCTCGCCGGCCCGCCCGTGCGGATACCCCGAGCCGTCCCAGCATTCGTGGTGCCCCTCGACGATCGGCCGCACTTCCCACGGGAGGTCGGTGCCGGCGAGCAGCTCGGCCCCCGCCACCGGGTGTCGCTTGACCGCCGCCCATTCCTCGGGCGTGAGCCGTCCGCGCTTGTTGAGGATCGCGGCGGGCACTGCCGTCTTCCCGAGGTCGTGCAGGTAGGCGCCCACGCGGTAGCCCAGCAACGACGCCGGGTCCACCCCCATCCGGCGCGCGATCTCGCAGGTGAGGTCGGCGACCCGATCCACGTGCCCCGCCGTGTCGTGGTCGGTCCCCTCAAAGCGCTGCGCCCAGCGGCGCGTCACGTGCACAAACTCCGCTTCCAGTCGCCGCAGGCGGCGCGCCCGCTCGATGGGGCCGGATTCGCCCAGCAGCCGCACCAGCTCGCGATATGCCCGGTTGAGCGCATGCAGGGTCGCGCGGTGATCGTCCCGGCGCGCCAGCACCTCCACGCGGCCGCACGACAACTCGCCCAGCAGCATCGGGTCGTTGTTCGATCGCGCGAGGCGTTCGGCGTCCTCGATCAGCTGCAGCGCGCGCGGCAGGTCCCCCAACTCGCGCGAGACGAGGGCCGACATCGCCACGGCCTCGGACAACAACACGGGATCGTCCGCGCGACGCGCATGCTCGAGGGCGCGCTCGGCGGACAACCGCGCCCGGGCGGCGTTCGACCGGTCGATGGCCATCTGCGCGCGCACCAGCTCCAGGCGCGCCACCAGGGCCGGGTGGCTCCCGGTGCCCGCGCGTGCATGCAGGTCCGCCAGGGCGTGTTCAGCTGCCGTCCAGCGGCGCAGGTCAACGTAGAGCGTGGCCAGGTGGAGCAGCACCCGGGTCAGGTCGTCGCGCGCGTCAATCTCGCGGTAGATCGTCGAGGCGCGCTCGAGGTCGCCGATCGCTTCCACCCACTCCTGGCGCACCATCGCGACGGCCGCGAGGTGCTCGTGCGCCACCGCGACGAGCCACGGCATGTTCGCCCGGGCCGCCTGCTGCTGCTGGTGCAGGAAGTCCTCGCGTGCCGTGTCCAGCGCCCCCGCGGCACAACGGAGTCGGCCGCGCAGCTCGAACAGCTCGGCGAGGATCGGCGCCATCCCCTCGTGATTGGCCAGGCCAAGGACCGCCTCGCAGCAATCCAGCGCCGCCGTGGCCTGGCCCGAGTCCATGTAATCCCGGGCCGCCTGGAGGAGCAGCGCACCCACCGCGGCAGGAGGCGCATCCTGGTCCAGGTCGCGCATGACCCGCTCGTAGTACCGACGGCTGGCCATGGCGTCATGACCGTCGTCGGACGGGCTGCTGGAATGGGGGATCGGAGGCGGGGCGGCCATCAGGATGAGGACGACTGGCGCGGGCTCCCCGTTGCGGTCCAAAACCCGGCACTCCCTGCCGCGCGAGCTCCCGTCCGGTTACCCTCGGCGGACCTGTCCGGTTTCCCCCACATGAAGCTCGTTTCCCTCTGTCCTTCCCTGACGGAACTCGTCTTCGACCTCGGTGTCGGCGACGCGCTCGTCGGGCGCACGAAGTTCTGCGTCCACCCGCAGGGACAGGTGGAGGCCGTCGAGCGGGTTGGCGGGACCAAGAACCCCAAGGTCGACCGCATCATCGCCCTGGCCCCGGACCTCGTCCTCATGAACGAGGAGGAAAACCGGGTGGAGGATGCGGCGGCCCTCAGGGCCGCCGGGCTCGAGGTCCACAGCTCCATGCCGCGGACGGTCGCCGAGACCTCGGCGATGGTCCGGGAAATCGCCGACCGGGTGGGGGCTGCGGGGCGGGGTCGCGACCTGGCGGCGGCCATCGACGCCGAGGGCGCCCGGGTTTCCGCCGCCGCCGCCGGACGGCCACCGGTGCGCTACGCCTACCTGATCTGGTGGGAGCCGATGATGGTGGCCGGGGGCGGGACCTTCATCGAGGGGATCCTCGCCGCGGCTGGCGGGGTGAACGTGTTCGCGACCGCGACGGAGCGTTACCCCACCATTTCCCCCGAGTCGTTGGAGCGGCAGGCGGTCGACGCCGTGCTCCTCTCCAGCGAGCCCTTTCCCTTCGCGCAGCGGCACGTGGAGCAACTGGCCGACACGACCAAAATCCCCCCCGCGCGCTTTCGGCTGGTGGATGGGGAGTTGCTGTCGTGGCATGGGTCGCGCACCGTGGCCGGGCTGCGATATGCCGGGGAGTTGATGGCCTCCCTGCGCGCCGGGTGACCGGCGCGTCGCCTACTTGTGGCGGAAGGTGATCCGGCCGCGGTTCAGGTCGTACGGTGACAGCTCAACGGTGACCTGATCGCCGGCGAGGATCCGGATGCGATGCTTGCGCATCTTGCCTGCGGTGGTGGCCAGGAGCTGGTGTCCGTTGTCCAGCGAAACGCGAAACATGGCAGAGGGCAGGACCTCGGCGACGACGCCCTGCATCTCGATGTTCTCCTGCTTCATTGAATTCCGTTGTTCGGCACGAGCGGTCGAGCATCGCCAGTGACCGTGTGAAAGGCGTCACGCAGCGCATCGACACAACGCGCGGCGAGTTGGGCGCCTGTCTGTCCATGGGCGGCTTCCTGCCCATCCTCGAGCCAGCGCCAGCTGTCGGCCCCGACCACGCCGGGGTGCAGGACTTTTTGCCACACCTCGCGGGCTGCCGAGGGGGGCGGACCGGAGCTGACACGCTCGAAATGGTAGTCCGGTCGGGGACCCAGGATCCCATGCCATACCACGACCAGCAGTTCGCCGGTCGCGATGTCGCCACCCACGGAGGGGAGCCAGGTGATGGACAGGGCGACCGGTCCCACCTGGATCACGCACCGCTTGGGTGAACGTCGTGCGGCCGGCTTGTCGGCGATGCCCGTGGAATGCCAGGCATCAACCTCTGCCACGGCGGCATCCGCGAGGGCCTCCAGCTCCCGGGCACAGGCCGTGATGGCCCTGTGCGTCTTGAGGAAGGGAGGTGGAAGCCAGCCCTCAGCCACGGCGCGCTCGCTCAACGAGAAACGCGGGTCACGTTCTCGGCGGCGGGACCCTTGGGGCCCTGGACGATGTCGAACTCGACCTGCTCACCGTCGGTGAGGGACTTGAAGCCGCTGCCCTGGATCGCCGAGTGATGGACGAAGCAGTCCTTGGAGCCATCGGACGGCGTGACAAAGCCGAAGCCCTTGGAGTCGTTGAACCACTTGACGGTGCCCGTTGTGCGCATTGCTGTTGCCTTGGTGGGGATGAAAAAAGGGCCTGCGCGACTGGCAGGCCCTGGGTCTAGAGGACGTGTTGCGCCGCCGGAGCGGCACGAGTGCTGGGGAAAGGTTACACCCGGGACCCTGCGATCACAAGGGCGACGACCGATCCGGTGGGCTCAGGTCGGGCCATCTGTGGGGGTCGAGGCGAGGGGAATGCGGTGCGTCGAGGGGGGTCGTGAAACCCCGCTTGCAGCGGTGGCGTAGGCCCCGACCATGCCGCTGTTCGAAGCCATTCGCCTGGCCCTGAGCCAGATCCGCGCCCAGAAGCTCAAGAGCTTCTTTACGCTCCTGGGGGTGACGATTGGCGTGATGTTCCTCATCGCGATCGTCTCGATCGTGAACGGGATGGGGCGGTTCATGGAAGACGACCTCGTCGGCAAGCTGATCCCCAAGAACAGCTTCGAGCTTCGGCGTCGGCCCAACATCACCATGGGCGACATCGATGACGCCGAGTGGCGCGAGTGGAATACGCGGCCGCGCCTGCGTGAGGAGGACATCCAGCCGGTGCTCGACGAATTGCCGGCGTCCGCGAGCTGGTCCTACTACTCCGAGTCGAACGTCTCGGCCGAGTCCCGATATGCCCGGCCGCGCAGCATCAGCGTGACGGTGGCCGATGGGGCGTGGTTCGAGCAGAAGAACATGGCCGTGACGGTGGGACGGATCCCGTCGGCCCAGGAACAAGCGCTAGGATCCACGGTGGTCGTGATCGGGGAGGATGTGAAGAACCACTTCTTCCCGGCGGTGGACCCTATCGGACGCGAGCTGATGCTGGGCGGGATTCCCTACCAGGTGATCGGGGTCGCGGAAAAGCAGGGGAACGCGTTCGGCATCTCGCTGGACAAGTTCGCCGTGGCGCCCTACAAGACTCCTGCGCGCCGCCTCGTGAACCCGCCGCGCGTGATCGACGGGATCATCATCAAGCTGCCTGACGAGCAGCAGATGCAGGCGACCATGGAGGACATCCGGGTCTTCATGCGCAGCCACCGCGGGTTGCGGCCCGCGCAGAAGGACAACTTCTCGCTGCAGACGTCGGATAGTGCGCTCGAGTTCTGGAAGAAGATCCAGGGGTTCCTCGTCCTCGCGGGGATTGCCCTGCCGGCGATCGGGCTCCTCGTGGGGTCGATCGTGATCATGAACATCATGCTGGTGGCCGTGGCCGAACGCACGCGGGAGATCGGGGTGCGAAAGGCGCTCGGGGCGCGCCGGCGGGACATCATGTCGCAGTTCCTCGTGGAGTCGACCACGCTGGCCATCGTTGGGGCGTCGCTCGGGGTGGCCGTGGGCTTCGGGCTGGCCCGCCTGATCTCGGCGGTGTCGCCGTTGCCCACGAGCGTGGAGATGTGGTCGGTGGTGGTCGGGGTCCTGGTGGGTGGGGGCGTGGGGATCATTTCCGGGGTCTACCCGGCGAGCCGGGCGTCGCGGCTCGACCCGGTGGCCGCGCTGCGGCAGGAGTAAGCCATGCGCCTGGGACAACTCGTCGAAGGGGTCGGCATCGCCGTGGAGCAGTTGCGCGGCAACCGCGTGCGGGCGGCGCTCACCATCCTCGGGATCGCCATTGGTGTGTTCGTGGTCGTCGTGATGTCGGCGGCGATCCATGGGATCAACCGCGGGGTGGCCCAGGAGTTCGAGAAGGCCGGTCCCACCACCTTTGGCGTGAATCGGTTCCCGATCTCGCTGGAGGCCTGCGATGGCAGCGACGACACCTGCAAGTGGCGCAACAACCCGCCGATCCGTCTGAGTGAGGTCGCCGCCCTCAAGCGACTGGAGACGGTGCAGGGGGTGAACATCGGGTCGGGGACCTCGGCGTCGTTCAAGTACTTCGATCGCCAGCTTCCCGGGGCGCGCGTGAATGCGACGACGTCGGACTGGCTGGAGATCAGCGGGGGCGACATCACCGAGGGACGCAACTTCACGGCCTCCGAGGACCTCAATTCCGCCCGAGTCCTCGTGATCAACGAGGAGATGAAGAAGCGGCTCTTTGGCGAGGGCAGCGATCCGCTCGGCAAGGTCGTGCAGGTCAACCGCGCGCCGTACGAGGTGATCGGTGTGTTCGAGGGCGGCGGGGAGTTCCTCGGCAGCCCGAGCCCGCGCGCCTACGTTCCCTTCAGCACGGGGAACAAGTACATGAACATCTGGATCGACTGGATTGAGCTGGCGGTGAAGCCACGCCCCGGCGTCTCGCGCGACGAGGCGATCGACGATGTCGTGGCCACGTTGCGCTCGCAGCGCGGGCTGCGGCCGGCCCAGGAGAACGACTTCGCCATCATCACCCAGGAGAAGCTCTTCGAGACCTGGGGGAAGATGACGGGCATCTTCTTCCTCGTGATGATCACGCTCTCCGGGATTGGGCTGATCGTCGGCGGGGTCGGCGTCGTGGCGATCATGATGATCTCGGTCACCGAGCGCACGCGCGAGATCGGGGTGCGCAAGGCGCTGGGGGCGACCAAGGCGACGATCCTCTGGCAGTTCCTGGTGGAGGCCGCGACGCTCACGGCGATCGGCGCCATGGTCGGATTGGTGGTGGGGTGGGGCGCATCCCTGCTAATTCGCAGCACCACACCGCTGCAGGCGTCCGTGCCCACGGGCGCGATCGTGGCCGCGTTAGGCGCCAGCGCGCTCACCGGGATCCTCTTCGGGCTCTTCCCGGCCTCGCGCGCGGCTCGCCTCGACCCGATCGACGCCCTGCGATACGAGTAGCGTCACGCTCCCCGGACCACCGATCACCGGCCAGCGTCCTGCTGATCCATCAGGAGTAGAGGTTCCCCGGACCAGCGAGCGAGAGCGAGCGCAGATCCGGGGTCCAGTGTCGTTCTCGGGTGACGCGTACCTCGGGAACTGCTGGCTATGACGCCCGGGCCACCGCCGGCTTCTGGCCGGTCGGCATCTGCTCCGTCGCCCACTGCACGCACTCCTCGTACAGCCCGGGCAGCTTGGCGGGGTCGAGCCCGATGCGCTGCGCCGCCTCGCCCGCGCTCTCCCACAATCCCAGTTCGTACGACTCGATCACCATGAGGGGATCCGCGTACGGCCCGGAGCGATCGAGCAGTGCCGCCTTCACGTCGTCGGCCAGGTTCACCCGCTCCAGCACCTCGGACATGGGCATCCGGAACACGGCGTCGAGCAGCGAGAAGAGCCCCATCAGGAAGAGCGTCCCCTTGTCGAGGCCGGTCTTGGGGAGGGCCAGCTGCTCGCAGAAGCGGGCCCGCTGGACCGTCTGGCGGATCAGCTCGTCATCCACCCCGCGCTTGCCGGTGCGCGACGTGGCCGAGGCGAGGGCGAGCCAGCGGATCACGTTGTTCCGTCCCACCAGGCGCAGGGCGTGCGGGATCGAGGTGATCCCGCGGCCGCCTAACGCTGCCGAGTTGACGATGCGCAGCAGCTGGTAGGTGATCCCCGGGTCGGCGGAAATCACGCGCTCCAGTTCGCGCTCCGGGGTGTTGGGGTCCCGGGCGAGGGCCAGCAGGCGCAGGGCCGCCGCGGTCGACGTCGGAAGCTCGGCCGCTGGCAGCGGTTCGGGCCGGCTGAAGTGGGGCCCCTGGAAGATGTCGAACCCGAGCTTGACGCAGGCCTCATGCAGCTTGGCGTCCAGGACGTGGTCCGCGATCACCTTCTTCTGCTGCTTCTTGAGCGCGGTGACCATGGCGCCCAGGACCGCCGGGTTCTGGACGCGCAGGTCCACCCGCACCATCGCGGCCAGCGCCAGCAGCTTCAGGATGGGGGCCCCCGCCGTGCGTGGCAGCTCGAACTCGTCCAGGACGACGCGCACCCCGCGCTTGGCCAGCTCCCCGACGGCGGTGATCACCTCGTCGTCCACGCCAACG
>JAEUJL010000874.1 GCA_016794835.1 Gemmatimonadota bacterium
GGGTGAGTTGCCCCACGGGGAGCATGAACGGGTAATTCCATGGGGAGATCACCCCCACCGTGCCCCAGGGCTCGAACGTTGAGGTGAGCCGCTTGCGGACCAGCGCGAGCGTGGCGGAGCGGCGCGTGCGCGGCTGCAGCATTTCGGTGGTGTGCCGGACGTAGTACCGAATGAGGTCGAGTCCGGTCGCCACCTCCGCCGCGAGGACTTCCGCCTCCGGCTTCCCCGTCTCACGGCGCACCAGTTCCGCAAAGGCATGGCGGTCCCGGAACAGCACTCCACGCCAGCGATCGAGGCGGTGCAATCGCTCGGCGACCGGCAACGCACCCCAGGTGACCTGGGCTTCGCGGGCGCGGGCGACGACCTGCGAGACCTCACGCGCAGTGGAGGCACGCACCGACGCGACGCCGTCACCGGTGAACGGGTCGCGTGTCTCGATCGAGGGCGCGCGGTCGGTCATCGGGGCGTCCTTCGACGGGTGAGCCAGCCCCCGGCGACACCTCCCATGAGGGCGCCGACCGTTTCGCCGATGCCGCCTGGCGCGATGCCAGCAGCCGTGGGGATGACGCCAAGGATCAGCGCCGCAAGGCCGAGGGGCACGAACCACGACGCGGGTCCCGGTGCTCGTCCCGAGTAGAAGGCCGCGGGAAACAGCAGTCCGGCCAGGAACAGGGCCGCCATGTAGATCTCGAACTGTCCGTACTGCACCTCGAACGGCGCGATCGTCTGCCATGCACGTCCCAGCGAGACGCGCAGCACCGTGGTGCGCTGGGCGGCGAGCTCCACGTCGCGCATGCCGGCGTGAACCCGAAAGGTCGTGGCGACACTGTCCGTCCATGCCCCGTCCAGCACGAAGGTGGGGGAGCGCAAGGCAAGTCGGGAGGCATTCCGGCGGCTGCGAAAGACGAGCGCATCCCCACGCTGCACCACCTGGGCCTGTTCCCCGAGCGGATTGCCCAGGCGGAGGAGGAGCACCGGCCCCGACTCGACGGTATTCGGGCGATCGAGGACGCCCTCGAGGTCCACCACCCCATGGCCATAGGATGCGGGGCGATCGGTCGGATCGACCGCCACCCCATTGGGGAGTGGCTCACCAAACAGGCGCAGCCCCCCAAACGTCCCGCTGATCGGGCGGTACCCGCCACGCACCGGGGTCCACTGGCTGAAGTACACCAGGTCGGGTTCAGCCACGCGCAAGCTCCACGCGGCGACCCCGGCGACGGCCACCACGAGCACACACCAGCCGATGAGCAAGCGACGCGCGCTCCGCGCGTCCGGGTCTCGCAAGATGCGCCAATGTTCGGCAAGCCACCCACCAATCCCGGTCCCGAGGGTGTTGGACAGCAGGTCGCCGGCGGACGCATCGCGGCCGGGAATGAGCTGCCACTGCAGGAGCTCGATCGCGAGGGACAACGCGAACCCGATCAGCCAGGCGCGGCGGGGGGGAAAGCCGTCGCGGACGAGGGCCAGGCCAAATGGCACGAAGACGACAACGTTCGCCACGAAGTCGAGTCCACCCAGCGAGCCGCAGATGATGCAGAAGCGCTCCAGCGGCTGCGGCGCTCCCGGGGCGGGCCACAGCGTCGCCGCCAGGAGCAGCACGGCGACGGCAGCGCTCCAGCGTGGTGCGTGTGGTCG
Organism: Gemmatimonadota bacterium; assembly: GCA_016794835.1. Lineage (GTDB taxonomy): Bacteria > Gemmatimonadota > Gemmatimonadetes > Gemmatimonadales > Gemmatimonadaceae > RBC101. The sequence continues at coordinate 1,639 of JAEUJL010000874.1, forward strand.
GGGAACGGTCTCCATGTCCGAGGCTAATGTAAGGCCGGGGTCGGAAACGCATTCCGGGCGCGGAGCTTGCTAGGTTGGCCCTCGTCGGGGGGCAATGTGACCGCTTCAAGGAGCCGGTAGCCATGGAGAGTGTTTCGGTGGGGAGGGGGAGGAGCCCGCGCACCTGGGAATGGGCGCTGGCCCTCATGCCGTTCCTCGCCCTGGTCCTCGTCCACTGGAACGACCTCCCCTCGCGCCAGGCCGGCGACTACGCCCAGTACTTGCTGCACGCCAAGGCCCTGGCCGAGGGCCGCCCGTACGACGCGACCGGGTACATCTATACGCCGTATGCGGCGCTGATCAGTCCGCGCGTCCAGCCACCCGGATGGCCACTCATCCTGACGCCGGTGGTGTCGGTATTTGGCCTGGGATTGCTCGTACCCAAGATCCTGGTGACCGTCGCCGGGTTGCTCATGCTCGCCTTCGTGATGCGGCGGATGTCGCGAGATGATGACCCCACGCTTCTTGCGTTGGCCATTGGGGGGTCAGGCCTGGCGCTCGAGACGACCTATGCCACCAACTCGCCTCTCTCGGACCTCCCCTTCTGCGCGATGCTCTGGGGCATCGTGCTGCTCGCGGACTCGCCGCGTGCACTGACCTGGGGCCGCACGGCGCTGATTGCCGCGTTGACCGTGTACGCCGTCGCGACGCGCATCGCCGGCGTGGCCGTCTTTCCGGCGCTCCTGTTGCTGGCGTGGCGCAGGCCGCGGGATCGCCGCGTGTTGCTGGCGCTCGTCGCGGCGTTCGTGGTGGCGGGGGTCGTCGGGATCTTCGTGGTCGGCCCGGACAAGGTGCCGTTCATGAGCCAGATGTTCCGGTCGCCGGAGGTGATGTGGGGGCGGATCACCGCCTTTGGGGACAAGTATCGCCTGCCGTTCTTCGAGGCGACGATGTACCCGTTCCCGTGGGACCTGGCCAACGACGGATATCACCTGCTGGCGATGGCGATGGTGCCGTTCGGTGCCCTCGCCTTCCTGAAGCGCTACGGGCAGTCGTTCCTGGGGTGCCTGGTCGCGACCTATGCGCTCATGATCCTGCTCGCGCCGGTCGCCGACGCGCGGTACCTGTGGCCGTTCTGGCCGGTGCTGTTGTACTGGGTGGTGGCGGGCCTGCGCTCGTTGGTCTCGCGGCTGCCGCGGGTGGCGCCACATGCCACGCGTCTCGCGCTGGTGCTGGGGATGGTGGTCCTGGCGGGTGGGTTCACGCGCGGTGTGCGCACCCCGTCGCCGGATGGGCTGCTCACCGACCCGGATGTGCGCGCCCTGTTCTCGTGGGTGCGGGACCATCCGGAGAAGGCGTCGCTGCGGCTGATGTTTGTCCGGGCTCGGGTCCTGACGTTGGCGACCGGGGTTCCCGCGATGGGTGTCTTCCAGGCCCCGGATTCGGTGATCGTCTCCGAGCTGCGCCGCACGCGCATCACGCATGTCGTCGTGGGGGACGCGCGCACCGGGCACGCGGGGGCCGCGGCGCTCAAGGCGGCGGTGACGGCGATGCCGTCGGTCTTCACGCGCGAATACGCGAACGCGTCCTTCGTGGTCTATCGCGTCGTCCCCGGGCCCGGCGGCGCCTGACGACTGCCTGACGACTGCCTGACGAGTGAACGGCGCGTGCGGCACAAAATGCCGCACGCGCCGTTTGTCGTGACGACAACGGTCCCTCGGCTGTGATGTCGCGTACAGAGTCGGACGCCATTCGCGGTTAGTTTCGGCCCGCAATGCGCCATTCCGCCACGCCGATCCCGCGGGCACACAGTCAAAATGTGATCCGGATCAAGTCGGTCGCGTGTTGCAACCCCCTGTCCTGCAAGCAGTTACCCCACCCACGGTCGCTCGTCTTCCTCGTGAGCGCCATCCGCGAGATCCCTAAGCACGTGATGCACCATGCACCAAGCCGCGTCCCACGTCCGGGTCGCGACAAAGGCAGCCTCCGGGAAACCGGAGTGAGTACGCAAAGCTGACGGGGCTACCGCACCCACGGGTGCCATGCTGGCCGAGTTGCCGAACGAACCCTAGCCGCACAGAAGGGACCGACATGACGAAGCAATCGACGACCCGCCGACTCTCGACCTTCGCCGCCGCGCTGCTGATGGCGTGCGGGGAGAGTGCGCAGCAGACGCAGCCGCCGCCGACGCCGCAGGACCAGCTGACCCTCCGGCTCGATGTGGAGCAGGACTCCATGCTCCTCGGCACCACGCGCCTGCTCGCCGCGACCGTCACGAACCAGTTCAACGCGCCCCGCTCCGCCTCGGTGACATGGGCGTCCACCAATCCGACGGTGCTGACGGTCGGGACGGACGGACTCGTCACCGCCATCGGCGAGGGGAGTGCCCAGGTCGTGGCGTCGATCGCAGGGAGCGCGGACACCGCGCTCGTTCGCGTGTATGGGCTCCCCGTGTCCCTCGCGGTCTTTCCCGAGGTCGTGAGCCTCGCAGTCGGCGACGACTTCCAGCTCACCACGGAATCCGAGAACGTCGCCGGCAGCGGTAGCACGCCGATCACCTGGTCGGTGTCCGACTCCAGCATTGCCGCGATTTCCTCGGAAGGTGTCGTCACCGGCATGGGGGAGGGCGATGTCACGGTCACCGCCCG
>JAEUJL010000764.1 GCA_016794835.1 Gemmatimonadota bacterium
CTCCGCCAGGGATGGCGACGCGGCGTCGATGCGCAGGAGGGAGGTGGGCGAGAGGGAGGCCATGGGCGGGTCGGGAGGCCCCGTTGGGGAGTCCCGTGTCATTCATCAGGGACGAATTCCGATGAGGGAGTGTCACCTATCTCGAGCCAACCATGTCCCGAACCACGCGATGCGTCGCCTTGGCCGCCACCGCCATGGTCGGCGCCTGCGCGGACCCGCCGACGAGCCCCCAGGCGGGACGCGCTCCCTTCGCGCTCTCCGACGTGACCGTCGATGTCACCGGCTACACGCCAACCCTGCTGCAGATCGATGACCCGACCGACATGAACGATGCTGGCCATGTCGTCGGGAGGCGAACCAACGACGTTCGGCCCTACCTGCAGGAGGGTGCCACGCTGCACCCTCTCACACTCCCAAGCTTCGCCCTTTCCGCGACGCCAAAGGCGATCAACAATCGGGGAAACATTACCGCGGAGGTCCAGAAGTCCAAAACGGTCGTGCGCGGGGTGTACTGGACCAGCTATCAGGCGCTGCCGGTTGAACTACCAAACCTGGGCGGCACCACGGACCGGCCGGAGGATATGAACGACTCCGGCTACGTCGTGGGTTCCTCCGCGAACAGCGCCGGAATCTGGCGAGCGTTCCGATGGCGCCTCGGCCGTGGCGTGACTGACATCAGCGGATCCCCAAACCGCACGTGGGCGACCGGTATCAGCAACCAGGGCACCGTGTCCGGCTACACGACCATCAACGGCTCGAGATTCCCCTTCGCGCTCTTTGGCGGCACTAGCACCGTGCTCACATCGCGAATGTGGGACAAGGGAATCGGCGTCACCCCTGGTGGCTCTGTGATCCTGGGTGGGGGAGAGACGTGGGCTTCGACAGGTCAACTTACAATGCACGGACCGGGAGGGGGATTCTGGCTCACGGACATCAACGCCGTCGGGCGACTCGCGGGCTACATGGGGCCGGAGAGCAACAGGGTGGTGGTCACAACCGCCTATACCTGGTTCAACGGCGTGGGCACGACCCTTCGCTACCCCGGCGAAACCAGCTCCAAGGCCATCGCGGTTAATGCCTGCGGCAGCGTGCTGGCGGCCGTCGACGTGAACGGCGCCAAGCAGGGGGTGCTGTGGACCAAGGCGACCTGCGACGTCGGCACCCCGACGTTCTGACGTCACCGGCGACACCTGTGGGCGCCGACTCCTGTGGGTCGGCGCCCATCGCCGTCCTCACAGCGAGATGCTATGCTTGGTGGCCTCCCCTTCCGCCACCATGAGCACGCGCAACCGCCTCGCCATCGCCCTCACGATCGTCTCGCTTGCGCTGCTGGTCCCCGGCCTGCGCCAGCCGATGATGACCATCACGGCGTCGATCTCCCTGCTCGGGCAGAACCGCGAGATCTTCCGCCAGACCCAGAGTATCATCGAGGCCGTGCGCAGCTTGTGGAACTCGGGCAACGCCTTCGTCGCCGGCCTCATCCTGCTCTTCTCGGTCACGATCCCCTTCCTCAAGGCGATCGCGTTCTTCGTGATCCTGACGATGAAGGACGTCGCGCGGCGGCGCCGGCTGTACCTGACGGTCCGCTCCCTCAGCAAGTGGTCGATGGCGGACGTGTTCGTCGTGGGCGTGTTCATCGCCTACCTGGCCGCCGTCGCCACGGACAACCTGAACGCCGTGCTCGACACCGGGTTCTACTATTTCGTGGGCTACTGCCTGGTGTCGAACCTCGCGTTCCAGCTGCTCGAGGTGGACGGGAGCGAGGCGACGAGGTAGGCGGCAGACGCGAGCGAAGCAAGCGCCCCGGACCTGATCCGGGGCCCAGTGTCTTTCGACGGGCAGACGCGCGGCGCCTAACGAGGTGCGCGAAGCATCGCCACGGCCTCGATCTCGATGAGCCACTCGGGCCGGGCGAGCG
>JAEUJL010000856.1 GCA_016794835.1 Gemmatimonadota bacterium
CTGCTGCCCGCCCCAATCCTGGGCGTTGAAGTCCAGTCCGGGGGATTGGAAAGCCCCGCCCGGAGACGGCACCACACTGTTCGCCATTTATTGCCTCACCGACTCCTGAGGGAAGTCAACAACTCCACGATAATAGGGACGACGGAATGCAAGAAACGGCGCACATCCGATCCCCGGGGTCGCCGGACGGACCGCCGAGGCCCGGCCGGCAGCATTCCGGCCGTGCGCGGGTCGGGTCACCCCGGACAGAAAGTTCAGGCCGCCTCACGTTGACAGATGAGGCCGCACTAACAATAGTTATTTGTAGTCGGTTGGCGACAGGGAAGTGTTGGGGCTGTGCATCGCTGTGGCTTGACCTCTGCACGACTGGATCGTATACAGTCGCAGGCCGGGCTCAGCACATGGTGTTGGCTATCCGATACAGTGTTGCGGCGGCGGGTCACCTGCGTTGCGACTGAACCTCTCCATCCCAGTCAAAGGACAGCCCGACCGTGAACGGAACCGACGTGACCGATCCCGCAGTGCCAGCTGTTGCCGAAGAGGGGCGGGACCCGCTCTCCATTGCGGCGGACGTCAAGGCCAGCCTGAGCATCCTCATCGTCGACGACGATCGCACGCTGCGCGAGGGGTGCGCATCCGTGCTGCAAATGGACGGGTTCAACGTGGCCACCCTGGGCCGCGGCGACGAGGCGGTCGACCTGGTCAAGAAGCGACGCTTCGACATCGTCCTGGTGGACCTCTACATGACGCCGGTCTCGGGGATGGACATCCTCAAGGCCACCCTGGACGCCAGCAAGGAAACGATTGTCGTGGTCATGACGGGGAATCCCAGCGTGACCACGAGCATCGAGGCGCTGCGGGCCGGGGCGTGGGACTACCTGCCGAAGCCGTTCTCCGCGACGCACCTCCAGGTGCTCGTCGGTCGGGCCTCGCATGCCGTCATGGTCGCGCGCGAAACGCGCGACCTGCGGGTGCAGCTGCTGAAGCAGAGCGGGAACAGCGAGAAGCTGACCCTGCTGGGTGTGTCGCCGGCCTTCCGCAAGGCGGTCGACCTCGCACGGAAGGTGGCCAGCACCGACGCGTCGGTGATGATCATGGGCGAGAGTGGCACCGGCAAGGAGGTCATCTCGCAGTTCATTCACATGCACAGCCGGCGCGCCTCACGCCAGCTCGTGCCGATCAATTGCGCTGCGCTGCCCGAAGGGCTGCTCGAGTCCGAGTTGTTCGGGCACCGCAAGGGCGCATTCACCGGGGCAGATCGCGACAAGCCCGGGTTGCTCGAGATCGCCAATGGCGGGACGCTCTTCCTCGATGAATTGACGGAGATGTCGCTGCCCCTGCAGGCAAAGCTCCTCCGCGTGATCCAGGACGGCGTGGTGCGCCGGGTGGGCAGTGAAAAGGAAGACGCGGTGGTCGATGTGCGGTTCATCTCCGCGACCAACCGCGTGCCCCAGGAGTGTGTGGCGAAGGGCACGCTGCGTGAGGACCTCCTGTATCGGCTGCGTGTGGTGCCGATCCAGTTGCCACCGTTGCGCAAGCGCCTCGAGGACATTCCGTTGCTGGCCAATCACTTCCTCACCCACTACTGGGAGCGGCATCGGGGGACGGGTGAGCCGGCCCCGCGCCTCTCCGAGAGCGCGATCGAGTTCCTCCGGTCGCGCCCGTGGCGTGGCAACGTGCGTGAGCTGCAGAACGTCATCGAGCAGATGGCGGTGCTGACCGAGCCGGGGCACCTCGTGGAGCCCGACGACGTGCCGATCTACGAGGACGGCGTGGAGGCCCCGACGACACCCGGGCTGCCGATGCAGGTGATGAGCGAGCCGTTCCACGTGGCAAAGGACAAGCTCATCGCCCACTTCGAGAAGGAATACCTCTCGCAGCTGGTGACGCGCGCCGGGTCGAACATGTCGCGTGCCGCGCGACTCGCCAACATCGACCGCACCACGCTGTATCGGCTCATGGAAAAGCACGGCTTTCGTCGCGAGGACGGCGGGATGCCGCTCGAGGAGTGAGCGAGGCGGGAGCGGGCCCGCGTCGGCGGGCGCCGCGACGCGCACGATCCGTTGCCGACGCATCGACATCGGCACCGGACGCATTGCGCGAGGCCCTGCGCGAGGTCGCGGCATCCTGGCCGCGGACCGAGGCCTCGCGGATCTCCGCGCACGACCTGGCCAACGCGGGTGAGGTCCTCTTGACCGCGGTGTCCGCTGCCCTGCGCGGCGAGACGCCCGTTCTCGATGGGATCCCGCCGTTTGTACCCGCGCGCCGGTTGCTCGACGCGACCCGGCAGGCGTGGCTGCTTGGTGAACACTCGCAGGGCGTTCCGGCCGAGTCGATCGTGCAGACGGCGCGCGCGATGGACGTGGTGTTGCGCGCGCTCGACGCGGATGCGACGCACCGGTTCGTCTCGCGCCTCGGGTCGCTCGATGCGCAACAGCTTGTCGTGGAGATGGCGCACGACATGCGATCACCCCTGGGCTCGATCCTCATCCTGGCGGAACGGTTGCGCAGCGGGCCGGGTGGGCTCCTGCCGGCGATCCAGCAGCGGCAGGTCGGCCTGATCTACTCCGCGGCGTTTGGGCTGAGCACGTTGGCCGGCGATGTCATCGAGCTGGCCCGCGGCGGGTCCACGCTCCTCGACGTGCAGCCGATTCCCTTTTCCGTCTCGGGGGTGTTGCAGTCCATCACGGACATGCTGCGCCCCATGGCCGAAGAGAAGCACGTGGCGTTGCGATGGGAGGGGCCCCGCCAGAACGTCCGGTTGGGACATCCGGCGGCGCTGAACCGCGTCCTGCTCAACCTCGCGACGAACGCGATCAAGTTCACCAACGTCGGTGAAGTCGTGATCCAGGTTGCCGAGCCCACCGCGGATGCCATGGTGTTCTCCGTGCGCGACACCGGGCGCGGCATCCCCCCGTCGGTGATGCAGCACCTCTTCGACGCCTTTCGCCAGCGGCAAACGCCGGGGGACTATGCGTTCTCGAGCGCGGGGCTCGGCCTGTCCATCTGCCAGAAGCTGGTGCGGGCCATGGGAGGCGAGCTGCAGGTCGAGACCGCCCTGGAACAGGGGACGACCTTCTCCTTTTCGCTCGAGCTGCCCCCGGCCGGCCAGTCGGCGGCGACGCCGAGTTCCGAGCGGATCTTCGGCTAGCGCGGTCGCCCCTTTACCGCACCCGGCCCGGTTCACAGGTTTGTCAGCGCCCATCCACCCTTGCGGAGCAGGCCATGTCGAGTCGCCGCGGTTTCGTCACCCAGATGATGCGGGCCGGGGTCGTTCTCCCCGCCTTTCGCCCCGATGCGTTCTCTCGCCTGTTTCGCGCGAGTGAGATTGTCGGGGCCCGCGCGCCGGGGGATGCGGCGACGGACGAGGACTACTGGGCGCAGATCCAGCGCGCCTTTGATGATGACCGGACCTACGTCAACCTGAACAATGGCGGGGTGAGTCCGACGCCCACCCATGTCCTGGAGTCGATGTTCAAGGACCTGAAGTGGTCCAACCAGATCCCGGTCTTCTCGATGTGGCAGGACCTGGAGCCGCGGGTGGAGAGCGTGCGGCGGGATCTCGCGAAGATGTTTGGCTGTGACGTGGAGGAGATGGCCATCACGCGCAACGCGTCAGAGGCCAACGAGATCATGATTCTCGGCCTGGACCTGAAGCGCGGCGACGAGGTGATCGTCACGAACCAGAACTACGGGCGCATGCTCACCACGTGGGACCAGCGCGTGCGGCGCGAGGGGATCGTGGTGAAGTCCATCTCGTTCAAGGTGCCCCCGCCGAGCGATGACTACATCGTGGAGCAGTTCCGGGCGGCCATCACCCCGCGCACCAAGGTGATCGAGCTCACCCACATCACCAACCTGACGGGACAGATCCTCCCCATCCGCAAGATCCAGCAGATGGCGAAGCCGCTGGGGATTGAGGTGTTCGTGGATGGCGCGCATGCCTTCGCGCACTTCCCGTTCACGCGCGATGAGCTGGAGGTGGACTACTACGGCACCTCCCTGCACAAGTGGCTGTTCGCCCCGGTGGGGACCGGCTTCCTCTACGTCCGGCAGGACAAGATCGGCAAGCTGTGGCCCCTGATGGCTGCCGCGAAGGAGCAGGACCACAACATCCGCAAGTTCGAGGAGATCGGGACGCACCCGGCCGCCAATCACAACGCGATTGCCCTGGCCGCCGCGTTCAATCGCGGGATCGGCCTGGAGCGCAAGGCCGCGCGCCTTCGCTACCTCCGGGATCGCTGGGCCAAGCGCCTGCTCGCGGAGAACTCCCGCTTCAACATCCTGACCCCGCTCGATGACCGGCAGTCCTGCGCGATTTGCCTGGTGAACATCGAGGGGGTCGACACCCCCAAGCTGCAGCAATGGCTCTGGGGCAAGCACAAGGTCATGACGGTCGCGATCGTCCACCCGGAGTTTCACGGCCTGCGCGTGACCCCCAGTGTCTACACGACGCTGGATGAGGTCGACCGCTTTGCCGAGTTGATGATCAAGGCCTCGAAGCAGGGGATTGCGGCGAACTGATGGCCAGCTGGCTCATGAAGACCGAACCCGATGTCTGCTCGTTTGATGACATCTGGAAGGCCCCGAAGCGGACGACGGGGTGGGATGGGGTCCGGAACTACCAGGCCCGGAACTTCATGCGCGACCAGATGCAGGTGGGGGACGAGGTGTTCATCTACCACTCGAACGCCGAGCCGCCGGGCATCGCCGGGATTGCCCAGGTGGCGTCGTCGGCGTACCCGGACCCCACGCAGTTCGACCCCACCGACCCGCACTACGACCCGGACTCCTCCCGCGAGTCGCCGCGGTGGATGCAGGTCGACGTCAAGGCGGTGAAGAAGCTGCCGCGTTTCGTTCCCCTGGACGCGCTGCGCGCGAACCCAAAGCTCGCGGGGATGCGCCTGCTGCAGCGTGGAAACCGGCTCTCGATCACGCCGGTGACCGCCGCTGAGTGGCGGGCGATCCTGGCGATGGGCGGGGTCTAGCCGGGTCGGTCAGGGCGTGAGGACGTGGACGCAATTGCGTCCCGCACGCTTCGCGTGGTACAGGGCGGAATCCGCGCGCTTGATCCAGTCGAAGGTGGAGTCCCCGAGCCTGATTTCCCCAACGCCGATCGTGAGGGTGAGCTTGGGTGGCTCGGCCCCGGCGGCCACCTCGAGGGGCGGCAGGTCGGCCACGGACTTGCGCAGGCGCTCGGCGAGCATGGCCGCATTCTCCCCGGACGTCTCCTGCAGGATGATGGCGAACTCGTCCCCGCCGTACCGGGCCACGAAGTCCACGCGGCGCAGGAAGGTCTTGGAGAGGCAGTTGGCGATCTGGCGGATGGCGGCGTCGCCCACCGGGTGGCCGTGGGTGTCGTTGATCGCCTTGAAGTGGTCCATGTCGACCATCATCAGGCACCCGGGCTTGCCGAGCAGGGTGTGCAGCTCAATGCTGCGCGAGATGTAGTCGTCGAAGGACTTGCGGTTGTGCAGGCCGGTGAGGCCATCGATGCTGGACTCGCGCCGCGCGTCCTCCAGCTCGCGCCCGAGGTTCTTGAGCTTGTCGGCCAGGGAGGCGAACTGCTCCCGCTGCCGTTCCTTGCGGTGCTCGATGAGCTTTTCCATCACCCCGACGACCGCGAGCGCCTCGCGCTTCATGAGGTCGGTCGAGTTCGAGTCCACCGCCACCCGCATCCGGTTCATCTGGTTGGTGGCGATCTTGGACTCCTCGGCTTCCTCCACCACGACCGTGTGCACGGCGGAGACAAACGCCCAGGTCATCTCGCGGAAATCGTCCAGGACCCGCGTGACATACTTGGCTTCGTCGCGGCGCGTCTCGTTGAAGTAGTGGGTCAGGCCCTTCCAGTCGCGGTAGAACACCCCGGTCCCGCTCTTGTCCTCGGGGACGTCCGGTCGGGGGGCGCCCACCCCTGCATGCATCCGCCACGCTTGCGTGGCGGCGCGAATCTCGTCGGCGGACCGGAGTTCGGTGTCGAAGGCGTACTTGGCGTACAGCTGCAGGAGGTTCGTGACCGCGTCGAGGACGATCCCGGTCTCCTTTGACAGCTGTTCGCCCGCGGTGGCCGGCGCAGCCGGCGGGGTCGCCGGCGCGGCGGGCGCGGGTGCTTCGGTCCTTGCCCCTTTTGATCCAAAGAAGGAGAGCATCGTCCGTCAGCTGCGGGGGGTCGCGATGCGCGCGGCCGTGGGACAGGCTGCTCCACGGCCGGGGGCGCACTCTCCCAGTATCGACGCGTCGGCGAAAAAACTACCGGACGGTCTGACCGAATCCGGTGTTCAGCCGCGCCGCGTCTGGAGGAGCCAAGCGCCTGCCGCCAGCCCGATCACGATGATCGCCTGCCGGACGCGCTCCTGGGGAACGCGCTGGGCCAGGCGCGATCCGCCGTAGCCCCCGACCACGGCGCCGAGCATCATGGCACCGGCGAGCGGCCAGTGGACCCGGCCCGACACCGCGAAGGTCAGGGCCGCGATGACGTTGGCGCTCGTCCCACCCACGGCCTTGAGCCCATTCATCCGGTGGATGTTCGTGAAGCCCATGAACCCGAGGGCGGCGAGCATCAGGATGCCGATCCCGGCGCCGAAATAGCCGCCATACACGGCCACGAGGAACTGGTACACCAGCATGCTGGCGGGCGGGGGGCGGTCGATGGGATCCGTCGCACCCGCGGCCGGTGCCTGGCGTCCCCGGAGGGCGCGCATGACCGGGCGTTGCACGATGAACAACATCGTGGCCCCCAGGACCAGCCAGGGGACGACGGCGTCGAACCGCTCCGGCGGGGTGACCAGGAGGAGCAGGGCGCCACAGAGCCCGCCGAGGAGCGAGGGGAGCGCGAACCGAACCGCCCAGTCCCCTGACCCACCGAGCACCTCGCGGTAGCCCAGGTAGGCGCTGATCGACCCCGGGACGAGGGCCACGGTCGACGTCGCGTTCGCGGTCAGGGCTGGGACGCCCAGTCCAACCAGTGCCGGGAAGGTCAGCAGGGTTCCGCCGCCGGCAATGGAGTTCACCGCACTCCCGGCCGCGGTGGCGACAATGATGAGGAGCAGGCGCGCGAAATCGGGAGTGTCGAAGGGCGTCGTGGCGGGGTCTCCGGAGGGGGGTCGGTGTTGCCGCGAGACACGGCTGCCGAAACCTAAGAGGTTGCCGCACCCGGGGGCGTGCCGCAGCCTGCGGATGCAGGTGCCCCACGCGCCTCACTAGCTTTCTCGCATGCCCGCCGCACGGACGCGACGGGTCACGAGTTTCACCGGAGACCAGACGACATGAGCACGACCTCGACGCCGGGGGCGTCCGCGACCGATACGCTTGACGTACGCGACAATCGCACGGGCAAGAGCTACACGATCCCGATCACGGACGACACCATCCGCGCCGCGGACCTGAAGCAGATCAAGGTCAACGCGGACGACTTCGGGATGATGGCGTACGACCCGGCGTTCATGAACACGGCGTCGTGCCGTTCCGCGATCACCTACATCGATGGCGACAAGGGCATCCTGCGCTACCGCGGGTACCCGATCGAGCAGCTGGCCGAGCAGGCCTCGTTCCTCGAGGTGGCCTGGCTGCTGCGGCACGGCGAGCTGCCGACCCAGCCCGAGTACGACAAGTGGGTGCACAACATCACGTTCCACACGTATGTGCACGAGAACATCAAGCGGTTCCTCGAGGGGTTCCGCTATGACGCGCACCCGATGTCGATGCTGGGGAGCGCGGTGGCCGCGTTGTCCTCGTTCTATCCGGAAGCGCGCCAGATCCATGATCCCGAGCAGCGGGACATTGCGATCGTGCGCCTGCTGGCCAAGGTGCCGACGATCGCGGCGTTCTGCTATCGCCACGTGAAGGGACTCCCGTTTGTCTACCCGGACAACGACCTGTCCTACGCCGGCAACTTCCTGTCGATGATCGCGCGGATGTCGGAGTCCAAGTACGAGCCGAACCCGACCTTTGTGCGTGCGATCGAGGTGCTGTTCATCCTGCACGCTGACCACGAGCAGAACTGCTCGACGAACGCGGTCCGGGCGGTGGGGTCGTCGCAGGTGGATCCCTTCAGCGCGGCCGCGGCCGGCATCATGGCGTTGTTCGGCCCGCTCCACGGCGGCGCCAACGAGCAGGTCCTTCGCATGATCGAGAAGATCGGCGACGTGAAGAACGTCAAGCCGTTCATCGACGAGGTGAAGAGCGGCAAGGGCGGCGAGCGCCTGATGGGCTTTGGCCACCGGGTGTACAAGTCGTACGACCCGCGCGCGAAGATCGTCAAGAAGCTCGCGTACGACGTGTTCAAGGTCGTTGGCATGGACCGCGACCTCGAGATCGCGCTCGAGCTGGAGCGCATCGCCCTCGAGGACGACTACTTCATTGGGCGCAAGCTTTACCCGAACGTGGACTTCTACACCGGCCTGATCTATCGCGCCATGAAGTTCCCGACGGACTACTTCACGGTGCTCTTCGCGATCCCGCGGATGGCGGGGTGGCTGGCCCAGTGGGAAGAGATGCTGCTGGACAAGGAGCAGAAGATTGCCCGCCCCCGCCAGATCTACACGGGGTCGGACGAGCGTCCGTACCAGCATACCCTGGACCGCTACAAGCGCGTCAGCAAGTAAGGGCCACGACCTGGTGGCGAGGGGGCGATCCGCTGGTGCGGGTCGCCCCCTTTGTCGTTGTGGCCTAACGCTTCCGTGGTGCCGGCCGCGTGGCCGGGGGTGGGCCCTCGCGCTGGCGTGTCAGGCAGGCGCGAGCGACCGGGCACACGTCGCAGTGTCGCACCCGCGCCGTGCAGACCAGCGCCCCGAGTTCCATGAGCGCCTGGTTGTGCGTCCACGCCGTCGGCCCCCGGCGCGGCAGGATCGCCTCGGCGATGCGCCAGATCCGCGTGAGGTCCCGTGCGCGCTTGGGGCGCAGGTGCGGGGCAAACAGCCGCGCGATCACCCGCGCGACGTTGGTGTCGACGAGCGCGGCGGGCCGCTCGAAGGCGAACGACGCCACGGCACCCGCGGTGTAGGGCCCGATCCCGGGGAGCGTACGCAGAGCCGCGGGGTCCGCGGGCAACGTGCCGTCTCCATCCCGCGTGACCCGTCGCGACAGGGCGTGCAGGTTGCGTGCGCGCGCGTAGTATCCCAGCCCTTCCCACTGCTCGCGGACCGCAGCCGGTCGTGCGGCCGCGAGGTCGTGCAGGGAGGGGAAGCGCTCCAGGAAACGCGCATAGAACTCCAGCACGCGGGACACCTGCGTTTGCTGCAGCATCAACTCGGACACGAGGATGCGGTACGGATCGCGGGTCCGCCGCCACGGCAGGTCGCGGCCATGGCGGGCAAACCAGCGACGGAGGCGGCGCGAGATCTCCTGCGCCTGCGCCGGCACCCGGCGGTCAGGGCGCGGCGGCACGCCCCAGCAGTCCCGCGTCCATGGCCAGGGTGACGGCGAGCCAGAGTCCCACGGCGATGCTGGCCCAGCCGGAGACGGCCAGCAGTCCGCGACGGGCGCTGGACAAACGATCAGAAGCAGCCCGAAGCGGCACGGCCATCGCCGCCGTCACCGCCGTCATGGCGACGATCGTGCCGAGGCCAAAGACGGCGAGGTAGGCGAGGGCCTGACGGGCGTCGCTGACCGTCGCGAGCACCAGAAGGGCCACGGCGGCCGACCCGGCCAGGCCATGCATCATTCCCACGAGGGCGGGCCGTGCGGGGGATGCGTGGTGGCCCTCGGTGGTGCGCAGGTTCGTGACCCCGATGGCGACCAGCATGAGGGCGACGCCGAACTCGAGGGCCTGGGCGACCCCCTCGGCCACGCTCACGCGAAACCAGGCGATCACCCCACCGACCGCGAGGATGGTCGCGCTGTGTCCCAGGCCCCAGAGCGCCCCCACGCGCGCGGCGGTGACCACCGAGGGGTGCCGGGCCACGATGGCCGCGACCGCCACCACGTGGTCGGGGTCGAGCGCGTGGCGCAGTCCCAGCAGGAAGCCAAGGACGAGCAGCGAAAAGCCGGACAGCATGCGGGGGAAGGAAAGCGACCCGTGCCCGAAGGACAAGTAGTGTCCCGGGACGGGTCGCCTCGCCGGTTCCGCGTGCCGCTCAGTACTTCGGCACGGAGGGATCGACGTCGTCCGACCATCGCAGGATCCCGCCGTCGAGGTTCCACACGCGGTAGAACCCGGCGGCGAGCAGGTCCTTCACCGCCCGGGCGCTGCGGGCGCCGCTGCGACAGGCGACAATGATGTCGCGGTCGCGCGGGAGGGACGGCACGGCCTCGCCTAACGAGCCGAGGGGGATGAGCTGCGCGTCCGGGTACGCGGCCACGAGGACCTCGTGGGGCTCGCGGACGTCGAGCAGCAGCAGGTCATCGCCCTGCGCGCGGCGGGCGACGAGCTCGCGCGGCGTGATCGACGGCACCTGGTCCGTGGCCTGCGGCGGACGGATCCCGCAGAGCTGGTCGTAGTCGGGCAATGCGGTGAGGGTGCGCGTTCCGCACGCGGGGCATTGCGGGTTGCGCGGCGCTTTCACGGTGCGCCACCGTGCGCTGAGCGCGTCGACCAGGA
Source organism: Gemmatimonadota bacterium (assembly GCA_016794835.1). GTDB lineage: Bacteria > Gemmatimonadota > Gemmatimonadetes > Gemmatimonadales > Gemmatimonadaceae > RBC101. Next base: position 10,538 of record JAEUJL010000856.1, read on the forward strand.
GGAGTCGTCCCACGAGCGGTTCCCCGATGCCAAGGATCCACTTGATCGCCTCCGTGGCCTGCAATGTCCCGACCATCCCGGGGAGGACGCCCAGCACGCCGCCCTCGGCGCAGCTGGGGACGAGTCCGGCGGGTGGCGGTTCCGGGTACAGGCAGCGGTAGCAGGGGCCATCCGGGGTGCAGAACAGCGACACCTGCCCATCAAAGCGGAAGATCGACCCGTAGGCGTTCGGCACGCCGGTGAGCACGCACGCATCGTTGACGAGGTAGCGCGTCGCGAAGTTGTCCGTGCCGTCGACGACGAGGTCGTAGGCCCCGATGAGCTCGAGGGCGTTCTCCCGGGTCAGCCGGACCTCGTGCGGGATGACCGTCACGTGGGGATTCACGTCGTGCAGGCGGCGGATGGCCGAGGCCAGCTTGGGTTGCCCGACCTCCGACGTGCCGTGCAGGACCTGGCGCTGCAGGTTGGTGACATCGACCACGTCGAAGTCCACGATGCCTAACGTGCCGACGCCGGCGGCGGCGAGGTACAGCGCCGCGGGGGATCCCAGGCCGCCCGCGCCAATCAGGAGGACGCGTGCCGCCTTGAGCTTGCGCTGTCCCTCGAGTCCCACCTCGGGGAGGAGCAGGTGGCGGCTGTATCGCGTTAGCTCGGCATGGGACAGCGCCGTGGGGGGGGAGGGGGTGAGCACGGTGGACATCGTCAGCCTCCGGCCACGGCGGGGACGATCACGATCTCGTCGCCTTCGCGCACGGTCGTGGCGAAGCCGTTGGCGAGGCGGATGTCCTCATCGTTGAGGTAGACCGTGACAAAGGGGTACGGCTCGCCCGCGGCGTCCCGGAGGCGTGGTCCCACCGCCGGGAAACGAGCCACGAGGTCATCGAGGGCCGCCCCGACGGTGGGGCCCTCGGCCTGGAGTTGGCGCTGGCCGCCGGTGTGTGCGGCCAGGGCAGATGGAAGGAAGATGGGGACTGGCATGGTCAGCGTGAGGAAGGCGGGAAGGTGAGGTCGCGGTCAGGTCAGGGCGGCCACGTCGCGTACGCGCGGCGCAATGACGGGCACGGTGGAGAGGTCGGCGGCGAGGGACTCGGCGGTCTTGAGGCCGTGGCCGGTGATGCAGAGGACCACCTCGTCCTCCGGGGTGAACGCGCCGCGGGCGGCGAGGGCCTTCGCGGCGGCGTAGGTCACGCCAGCCGCCGTCTCGCCAAACACGCCGGTGAGCGAGGCCAACTCACGAATGCCGGCCCGGATGAGGTCGTCCTCCACGTGCGCCGCATCGCCGCCACTGGTGCGCAGCACCTGCGTCGCGGCCCGGCCGTCGGCCGGGTTGCCGATGGCGAGCGATCGCGCGATGGTCGCCGGGCGTTCCGGCACGATGGCGCCGTCGCCGCGGGCGAAGGCGCGCACGATGGGTGCACAGCCCGACGCCTGGGCGCCATACAGCCGGGGCGGCGTGCCCGTGACCAGGTCGGCGGCGAGGAATTCACCAAAGCCCTTGTGCAGCTTGGTCACCAGCGAGCCGCCGGCCATCGGTGCGACCACGGCGGTGGGCAGGCGCCAGCCGAGCTGTTCGGCCACCTCGAACGCCATCGTCTTGGACCCTTCGCCGTAGTAGGCGCGCAGGTTGACGTTCGCGATCCCCCAGGCAAACTCATCGGCGAGCTGGGCGCAGAGGCGGTTCACGTCGTCATAGGTCCCGCGCACGCGCACGAGCCGTGGGCCGTGGACGAGCGTGCCGATCAGCTTGGCCTGCTCGAGGTCCTCGGGCACGAAGATCCAGGCGGGGATGCCCTCGCGCGCGGCGGCCGCCGCCACGGCATTGGCGAGGTTGCCGGTGGACGCGCAGGCAATCGCCTCGAGGCCGAAGGCGCGGACCGCGTTCAGTGCGGTCGCGACCACGCGGTCCTTGAAGGAGAGGCTCACGGAGGAGAGTGCGTCCACCTTGAGCCAGGCGCGCTTGACGCCGAGCGCCTGCGCCACCCGGGGTGCATCGAGCAACGGGGTCCACCCGACCTGATGGGCGGCGACGGGTGCGCCATCAAACGGCAACCACTCAGCGTAGCGCCACAGGGTATGCGGCCGGCCCGCGATCTCCTCACGGTCCGGCAGGACGCGATCGGCGGGGTAGACCACCTCCAGGGGGCCGAGGCATTCGGCGCAGGTGGCGGCGGGCCGGGGTGATGCATGGGGCCTGCCGCACGCGCTGCAGCTTAACGGGTACGCGGCGAGGGCCTGGGGGGGAAGGGCGAGGGAGGTCATGCGGCCACCTGCGTGCGACGGGTGGCGACGTATCCCGCGGCCGCCTGTGCCACGTCGGCGAGGAGCGCGGAGGCCGTGCGCACTCCACCGGCGCCCGGGCCGAACCACCGGAGCTGCCCGGCGAGCGCCGCCTCGAGTTCGATGGCGTTGGTCACGTCACTCACCTGTGCTAGGGGGTCATCGGCCTCGAGGACTCGCGGTTCGATGAGCAGGTGGCGCTGGTCGTTCGCCCAGGCGTCGGCCACGAGGCGCAAGCGTCGCCCCTCGGCGAACACGGCGCGGGCCACGGGTACGCTGTGGGCTCCCACCCCATGGATGCGGATGCGATCGACGTGGACCGGGGTGCGCCAGGCGATCGTGGCGAGGATCGCGAGCTTCGCGGCGGCGTCGGTGCCGTCGAAGTCGGCGGTGCTCCCGCGCTCGCTGAGGCCTGCCGCCGAGGCGGCGGCCACCGCCTCCTCCCAGGAGGTTCCCCGTTCGACGGCGCTCAGGACAAAGGTGCTGGTGCCGTTGAGGATGCCGCGAATCGCCCGGATGTCCTCGCCCTGCAGCGAGTCGCGCAGGGTGCGCACGATCGGGACGGCCGCGGCGACGGTCGCCTCGGCGAAGAGCCCCGGGTGCCGGTGCGCGAGCGCCTGCAACAGCACGTTGGAGTTTGCGACGGCCTGCTTGTTGGCGGTGATGACGGCGGCCCCGCGGGCGAGGGCGGCGGCGAGCCAGCTCGCGGCCTGTGGCGCGCCGCTGGCCTCGACGACCAGGTCGATGGCGGGATCGCTGGCGAGTTGCTGGGGGTCATCCCCGATGTGGACGTGGCGTGCGAGGTGGCGCACGCGATCGGGATGACGGACCGCCACTCGCGCAAGCTGGACGCGCGCACCCGTGCGGCGTTCGATGCGCGCGACGGCGTCGGCGAGGTGGTGGGTGAAGCTCTGGCCCACGGTACCGTGACCGATGAGCCCGAGCCGGAGCACGGGAACTGCCATGGGTGGATCCTCCGTCCACTCGTCCCGAAGGACCCGGAAACAAAAAATCCCCGAACGGCATAGCCTCGGGGACGAGTGGGCTGTTTAGCGTTTGGTTTAACGTGGCCGCAAGTTGCCGTAAATCGCCACGGACGTTCGATTGTGACGGACAGTATCGGCCGATGGGTGGCCGATGTCAAGCCCCGGTCTACGAGACGCGCCGGGTCTTCTTCTTGAGGAAGTCCATCAGGATGTACTGGCCGAGGGTCATGGTGTTGGTGAAATAGGCCCGGCCACGGCTGATGGCCGACACGTGCTTCACGAACTCGACCAGGGCGCGATCGCGGGCGAGCATGAAGGTGTTGATCATGATCCCGGCGCGGCGGCAGTCGGCCACCTCACGCAGCGTCTCGCGAATGACCCAGGCATCGAGGCCCATGGCGTTCTTGTAGGTCTCCCCGTTCGGCATGGTGAGGGCGCTCGGCTTGCCATCGGTGATCATGACGATCTGTCGCATGTCCTTCTTCTGCGCCAACAGGATGCGCCGGGCGAGCTTG
>JAEUJL010000868.1 GCA_016794835.1 Gemmatimonadota bacterium
AGCAACTTCCCGCGCTTCGACGTGAACCCGGGGACCGGAGAGCCGCCGTCCAGCTCCCGCCGCCAGGTCGTGGTCGACAACACGGTGTTCCACGGCGGGGCCCGGGCCTCCTACGTCGTCCTGCCCGTCGTCCCGGACTGAGCGCCGCCGCTCCGGTACGCGACCTGCGTAGGGGAGGGGGCCGGCCCCACCTGTCTGAACGGATGAGGCGGGTGTAATGTCTTCCCCGTCGAACGAAGACGGTTTCCGGGCGATCCGTGCGTACTCGCATTCCTGCTGTCCTTCACACCTGCCTGGTCGCGGCTGCCGTCGCGATGCCGATGGCGTGTGGCGAGCTCTCCGAGGTGCCGACGGTGGCGCGCCTCGAGGTGTCCCCCGCGTCCCTGTCGCTCACGAGCGGTGACGACTCCGTAGTCCGGGTGCGCGTCTGGGCGACCGATGGGGCGCCGCTGCTCGACCGGCAGGTGTATTGGGCCAGTGCGAACCCGCTCGTCGCGTCGGTGTCACCGCTGGGGATCGTGTCCGCGGTGGCCCCGGGAACGACGCGGCTTGCGGTGAGCGCGGGCGGCAAGTCGTCGTTTGTCGACGTGAAGGTGTCCGCGCCCCCGCTCGCGGTGGTGCAGGTGACCCCGAATACGAGTGGCGTGGGCGTCGGGTCGACGCTGTCGTTGCGGGTCTCCCTCATCGACGCCGCGGGTGACACCGTGGCCGGGCCGAGTCCCACCTGGCGTTCCAGCGCCGCGACCATCGCCTCGGTGACGGCGGCGGGGGCGGTTCGCGGACTGGCGCCCGGGACGGCGAGTATCCAGGCCACCGTGAACGGGGTGACCGGCGCCGCGGTGATCGCGGTGCAACCCAAGGCCGTCGCTGCGATCCGGGTGACCCCGGCGACCGCGAATCGACTCGTTGGCCAAACGGTGCAGATGACCGCGGCGCTGAAGGCGTCGGACAGCACCGCCATCACCGGGCGCTTCGTCGAATGGAGCTCCAGCGCACCCTCGGTCGCCACGGTGTCGTCGAGCGGCTTGGTGACCGCACTCGGCGCCGGTACCGCCACGATTCGAGGGTCGAGTGAGGGCGTCTCGGCGACGGCGACGGTCACGGTCGCCCTCGTACCTGTCGCATCGATGTCCGTGGTCCCTGCTACCCTTACGCTGGCCGTCGGGCGTGCGGCGCCGTTGGCGGCGCTCCCGTTCGACTCCGCGGGGGCGCTGCTGGGGGGACGACCGATCACCTGGACGACGGCCACGCCGACCGTGGCGACCGTCGCGGCCAATGGCGTGGTCACCGGGGTCGCGCCCGGTACGGCGCGCATCACCGCGGCGACTGGCGGTCGGTCCGCCAGCTCGGTGGTCACGGTCACCCTGATTCCCGTCGATCGCATCACGATCACGCCGGCCACGGCGACGATCCAGGCCGGGGCGACCGTGCAGCTGGTTGCCACCCTTCGCGATGCCGCGGGGAATGTGCTCACCGGGCGCAGCCTGACGTGGCAGTCGGGTTCCACGACGATCGCGCGCGTGACATCGAACGGGCTGGTGACCGGCGTGGCCAAGGGGACGGTGCTGGTCTTTGCGGAATCTGAGGGCAAGCGGGCCCAGGCCTCCATCGTCGTCCAGTAGCGGTTCTCGTTGGACGTTGCGTGGTCCCGGGGACAGATTCTGCGACCCCTCGCCGCGCGCACATGACGACCCCCGAAGAGATCCTCGCCCAGGCCGAACTCGACCTGGCAGAAGCCACGTATGGGCTTCCCGAGCTGGACCGTCGCCGGTTCATGCTCACCTCGCTGGTATCCGCTGCCGCCACGACCTTTGGCTGGGCCTCGGTGGCGCAGGCCAGCGGGCATCCGTTGCCCGGCCTCCTGCAGCAGCAGCAGCCACCGGCCACGCCCCCCGTTCCCCTGGGCCAGGGCGAGGCGCCGGCGCTGCAGTTCCAGCCCTATCCCGGCGGGACCGGTGCGGCGTTCGAGGCCTTGATGCGGGAGCGTGGGGCGGCGGCGTTCGAGCGCAAGGTGTTCCAGGTGGAGAAGTGGAGCGGGGCGGTGCCCACCAGCCCCGACGACCTGGCCTTTCTCCCTGCGCATCGTTTGTCTGCCTTGCTGCGCGCGCGCAAGGTCACCTCGTTGCAGCTGACGAACCTCTACCTGGAACGGCTCGAGCGGTACAACCCGACGCTCAACTTCGCCGTCACGATCATGGCGGAGTCCGCGCGGGCCGAGGCGACGCGCGCCGACGCCGAGATCGCG
>JAEUJL010000038.1 GCA_016794835.1 Gemmatimonadota bacterium
CCTCGGATTCCACCTTTGCGGTGCGTGTGGTGGCGGCGTCGGTCACCTTCCATCGCGACGCGCAGGGCAAGGTCACCGGCATGACGCTGCACCAGGGTGGCGACAACAAGGCGACGCGGCTCGTGGGCGACGCGGAGAAGCCCTGGGCCCCGAACGCCGCCGAACTGGCGAAGTACAGCGGACGGTACTTCAGCGAGGAACTCGAGACGTTCTACGAGATCTCGGTGAAGGATGGCAAGCTCGTGGCGACGCATCGGCGCATGGGTACAGCATCGATGACGCCCGGGGCGAAGGGGACGTTCACGGCGAGCGGTGGGGCTGGTGAGATCACCCTCGTATTCGAGTATGACAAGAACGGGCAGGTCCTCGCGTTCTATGCCGGGAACGGGCGCACGCGGGACGTTCGCTTTGCCCGGATGCGGTAGGGGGCTCGCCCGGTGGCGTGTGCGCGCCGGGTCTGCGCATCAGGTGACGGGTGTCGGCGCACCGCTCGTCACCGGCCCCTTGCGGGGGCGTGGTCCGCGCCGAGCTTGAGGGGATGACACGCGCGCGCGGTCGGGCGTTTGCACGACGGGTCCTGGTGGGGATCGCGGGAGCGGCCCTGCTCCTGCCGCTCGCGCTCGCCGCGCAGCGCTTTCGCGGCGGCGGGCGCGTGTATATCGAGCCCAACGTGCCGTACGACGGGCGCTTCACCTTCGCGCGGATCCGGTACGAGGTGTACCGGCGCAGCGGGTGGGAGTTCGACTATCCCACCATGGAGCGCCACCTGATGACCATGATGGAGGAGGTCACGGCGCTCAAGCCGCATCGCACGGGGAGCAACATCCACACGCTGGATGATCCTGAACTGCTCAAGTACCCGATCGCCTACCTCTCGGAGCCCGGCGGGTGGTACCCGAACGAAGCCGAGGCGGCGGGGCTCAGGACCTACCTCGAGAAAGGCGGGTTCCTGATCGTCGATGACTTCATGCTGAATGACTGGCAGGTGTTCGACCGGGCGATCCACCTGGCGCTGCCGAACGCCCGCATCGAGCGGTTGACCGTCAAGCACCCGATCTACAACTCGTTCTTCGGTGTCGACTCGTTCAACCTCCACCATCCGCAGGCGTCCTACCTGGATGCCGAGTTCCTCGGGATCTACGAGGACAATGACCCGACCAAGCGCCTGATGGTGGTGATCAACTACAACACCGACATCGGCGACTTCATGGAGCACTCGGATGAGGACTTCTGGCCGGTGAACACGACGAACGACGCGTACAAGCTCGCGATCAACTACTTGATCTACGGGCTCACTCATTGAGCGACAACAGCCAGGGCGAAGCACGGGCAGTACGAGGAGCACGCGGTTCCTGAGTCCGGGGGGGCGCCGCGTGCCGCACGTGCCGCGCGTGCTTCGCCGTGGCAGTTCGATCGCCCTTACCGGAGTCCCTTCGTCACGTCGAGGAACTTCGTCACGTCGTCCGCGGTGTTGAACAGCGCCGTCGACACCCGCACCTGCTTGAGCGCATCACGCACCGTGACGTCGATCGTCGCGCGCTCGAACGCTTGCCGGTGGGCCGTGGCCTCGCCGGTGAAGAAGTAGGTCACGATCGACGATGTATTGCCGGGCGGGGTAAACAGCCGGTAGCCCTGGCGCAGCAACCCGTCCTGCAGCTGCCGGGCGAGGGGCACGGTGTGTTGCTCGATGCGTGAGACGCCCACCCGCTCGATGTACGACAGCCCGGCGCCCAGCATGTAGACCTCGCAGAAGGGCAACGTCGAGTACTCGTACTGCTTCGCGGTCTTGTGCAACTCAAAGCGAAAGTCGGGCAGCTCGCGGGCCACCTGCATCCACCCGGACCGGTCCGGCCGGATCCGATCCAGCAGCTCCCGGCGGACATACAGCGGCGCGGGGCCAAACCCACCCAGCACCCACTTGTAGCTCCCGCAGCACAGCAGGTCCACCCCCGAGGCCTTCACGTCGACGGGAAACATCCCCACGGCCTGGATCGCATCGGTGTAGCACAGGGCGCCGTGCGCGTGCGCGAGGTCGGCGATGGGACGCATGTCATGGCGAAAGCCGTTCTGGTGCGAGACCCAGGCGACACTCACCAGCTTCGTGCGGCGGTCCACATGCGGCTCGAGGTCGCGCGCGGTCACGGCACCGTCCCGGTGCTTCACCACCCGCATCGTGATCCCCCGGCGCGCCTCCAGGGCGCGATACAACACGAACTCGGATTCGTAATGCAGCTCGTCGATGACCACGTTGTCACCGGGCTGAAGGTCCAGTGCCTGCGCGACGAGGTTCTCGCCCTCACTGGTCGAGAAGAGGAAGCCGACCTCCTCCGGCGCCGCGCCGATGAGCCGCGCGAACTGGCCGCGCACCTCATCCGTCTTGCGCATCATCTCGCCGACGAGGAGCGGATTCGTCGCCTTGCGCTCGATGAACGCTCGGCCAGCCTCGGCCACCTGGCGCGGGAGGAGCGCCTGGTAGGCGGTGTTCAGGTAGGTGCGGGCGTTGGCGCCCGCGAAGTCGCCGCGCACGCCAAGGGGATCATCACCGGTGGGCATGGTGGTCACCTTGCTGGCGAGGTCGGCGAGCGGAAGTCCGGCGGCGGCCACGGAGGTGCCAAGGAAGGCGCGGCGGGAGTGTGTCATGCGGGAAACTCGTCCCGGGGGCCGGTGACCTCAAGGACCGACTTGCAAATGGGGGATACCGGTGTAGCTCTCGTCCGCAGGCGCCGGGCGAATCCCGGCACCCGGGGCTCGCCGGTTCGTGGCACACCCATCCCATTTCGCATGCATCGCCGTCACTTCGTCGCCAGCGCCGCCGCCGGGGTCGCCTCGTTCAACCCGGCAGCGCTCCGGGTTGCCGAGCGCCTCGCGGCCTGGTCCCCCTCGCGCCCCGCCGCGGAGGTGGCCGATGACGAGGACTTCTGGTTCACCGTGCGCCAGGCCTTCACGGTCGACCGCAACAACATCAACCTGAACAACGGGTCGGTCGCCCCCTCGCCACTTACGGTCCAGCGCGCGCAACAGGACTACCTGGCGATGACCAACATGAGCCCCTCGTACTACGTCGACGAGACGTTGTACCCGGCGTTCGACGTGGTGCGCCGCCGGCTCGCCACGCGCTTCGGCTGCGATCCGGAGGAGATCGCCATCACCCGCAACACGACGGAGGCGCTCGAGGCGGTGCAGCTGGGGATGTCGCTCCAGCGTGGCGACGAGATCCTCACGACCACGCAGGACTATCCCTCCATGATCACCACCTGGCGCCAGCGGGAGCGGCGCGATGGGGTCGTCCTGAAGTTCATCGCGTTCCCGTCCCCGCCGCCGAGCGTGGACGACCTGGTGCAGCGGATCGAGCGGGCCATCACGCCACGGACGAAGGTCATCCACATCTCGCACGTGTACTACACCACCGGCCAGGTCTTCCCGGTGCGTCGCATCTGCCAGATGGCGCGCGCCCGCGGGATCGAGGTGGTGGTGGACGGCGGGCACAGCTATGCGCAGTTCCCGTTCACGCGCGACGAGCTCGACTGCGACTACTTCGGCACCTCGCTGCACAAGTGGCTGAGCGCGCCGGTGGGGACCGGGTTCCTCTACGTGCGCAAGGCGAAGATCCCGACGATCTGGTCCCTCTTTGCGTCGCCGGCGGAGATGCACGACAACATCCGCAAGTTCGAGGCGATCGGCACCTTTCCCGTGCACATCCGCAACCCGATCACCGAGGCGGTGGACTTCTGGGAGGCGATCGGCCCGGACCGCAAGGCGGCGCGGCTCCGCTTGCTGCGACGGCGCTGGGTGAACGCCGTGCGCGACCTCCCCAACGTGAAGATCCTGACCCCGGACGATGACGCCCAGTCCTGCGCGTTAGGCGCCATGTCGCTCGACGGGGTGACCGGGCCACAACTCACCGACTGGTTGATGAAGCGCCACCGCGTGCACGTGCGGCCCCGCGAGGTGCCGAACGAGTTCTCGTGCATTCGCGTGACTCCCAACGTGTACACCACGCTCGAGGAAGTCGACACCTTCATCCGTGGCGTGCGGCAGGCGGCGACGCGAGGACTCACCTGATGAAACTCGGCCTCCTCGCGTTGCTGCTTGGCGCCCTGGCCTTCTTTGCCTGGCGCGCCGAGCAGTCCGGCGCCCGCTCCGCGGGGGAGCGCCCCCGCGATACCTCCGGCTACGGGAGCCAGACCCCGGCCGCGCGCGCCTTCGCCAACCTCGTCGACGAGTACCTCGACACGTGGGCCGGGCACCATCCCTCGATTGCCGCCGGCAACGGGCTGCACGCCCACGACGGCGAGCTGGAGGACTACAGCGCGACAGCGGTCGCCGCCGAGGTAGCGTGGCTGCAGACCGTCAAGCAACGCCTGCGCGACCTGCCGCGGGCCGAGTTGCCGCCTGACGAGCTCGTCGACCACCGCATCCTCGACGGGATTGTGGATGCCTGGCTCCTCGAGCTGGATGGGATCAAGAACCACCAG
>JAEUJL010000044.1 GCA_016794835.1 Gemmatimonadota bacterium
GCGGCCAGGAGGCGGCGTCCACGCTGCATGGCGCGCGCGGGGGCGCGGCCAACGTGCCGCAGGAGCTCGCGCAGGCGACGGTCCAGCGCGTCCGCGGCCACCACTTCATCGACGAGGCCATCCTCGCGCGCTTCCAACGCCGTGCGCGTGGCCCCGGACTGGGCGAGGTAGCGCAGGCGCCCCTCGGTGAGCCGCGCGGGAACCAGGTAGGCCCCAACGACACCAGGGACGAGGCCGAGGAACAGTTCTGGCAGCTGGCAGTTTGCCGATGGGGTCGCGAGGACGACGTCAGCGACGGCGAGCAGCGCGAGTCCACCACCACGCACCGGCCCCTCGACGACGGCAATCACCGGGATCGGCCCGTGCCGCAGCCCTTCGAGCACCGTGGTGAATCGCTGGATGCCGGCGTGCAGCGCATCGGAGTGATCGGCGTCGGGCGGCGCCATCCCGAGGCAGAACGCGTCGGGGGTGCCGCGCAGGACGATCGCCTGCGTGTCGGCGTGCAGGTGGCCGAGGCACGCCTCGAGCGCATCCAGGGTGCCCGCGTCGAGCCAGCACGGCTGCCCCGGCGCGCCCAGCGAGATGGTGCACACCGCACCGGTGTTCGGCGGGCGGGTCACTGGTCCCCCCACCGGTAGTGGCGCCGGTCATCCCGCACCGCGTCGAGGATGAGGCGCGGCCTTCCCTCGTAGTGCGATTGCATCAACCCCGGGACCAGCTCGCGCAGCGGTTCCCCGTCACGCAGCTCAACCATCGCCGTCCGGGCACGTTCGACGGCGTCGTACTCGGCCACGGTGATCGCCCGTCGCTCGGCGAGCGCCTCCGTCAGGCCCCGGCGGGCCAGGATGGCGCGCGCCCCGGGGACCACGCAGACCCGATACCACTCACCGATCGCGCCGGAGCCATAGCTGAAGCAGCCGATGCGCGCGGCGTCGGGCAGCGTCGGGTCGGTGCCCACGAGACTGGCCAGCGCGGCGAAGTTGGACGAGGCGTACGGGCTGCCTAACGCCTGGGCGAACGTGAGCGACGGCTGGACACGACGGGCGAAGTCCTCGGCGATGGCCGCGCGGCCGCGGAATCCCACGATCCCGCAGAGCGTGCGATGGGCCTGGCGCGCCATCCCGGCAAACGGTGTGTGGAAGACCAGGCGATCGAAGTCGTCGGTGAAGCTCGGGTTGCCGACGAGCGTCCCGTAGTCGGCCCACGACTCCTCGAGGGCCTCGAGGTAGGTGAACAGGCTCAGGTCGCCGTTGCCGACCTCGCGGGTCGCCGACGGCCGAAAGGTGTCGTACCGATGCGTCGACCAGGTCCCACGGGCCGGTTCGCACACCATCACCCGCGGCGCCTCACCAACGAGCAGGGCCGTGGCGCACCCGCCCAGGACGTACTCGTGGTGCTCGCCAAGGTGCTCGCGGCTGGCGTCACTGGCGATGACCAGCGCCTTGCGGCCCCGATGGTGTCCCGCCCGGACCCAGTCGAGCGCCACCGTGAGCGCCGCCACGCCGCTGTAGCAGGCGTGCTTGACCTCGTAGTTCCGCACGTGCGTGCCGAGTTGCAGCAGCTGCAGCAGGTTGGTGGAGATGGGCTTGCCGAAGTCGACGGAGCTCTCGGTGCCCACGACGAGCAGGCCGATCTCGGCAGGGTCGATCTCCTCCACGAGCGGCCGGGCGGCGGTCGCCGCCATCGTCACCACGTCCTCCCAGGGTGGGTAGACCGCGCGCCGGTCGACCATGAGGTCGTCCAGCGTTCGCGCGGGATCCAGCCCACGCGCGCGCGCGAGCTCGGCGAGTGACAGCGACATCGACCCGCCGTACAGGTTGAGGGCATCGATGCCCACGTCGCGCGCGGTCATGGCGAGTACGTGAGGCCGCCGGCGACCGAGAGCACTTCGCCGTTCACGAACGAGCTGTCGTCCGAGATGAGGAACCGGA
>JAEUJL010000055.1 GCA_016794835.1 Gemmatimonadota bacterium
GATGCCCACGGACGGCTTGTCGACCCAGCCGTTCTTGCGGACGAACGAGTCACGCCCCTTGAAGACCTCCTGCCAGAGGTCGCGTGAGCGCTTCACGTCCACAAAGCCTTCGCCCGGGACGAGCAGGGTATCCGGGCCGGAGGCCGGGACGTTTTCGACGAGGCGGCGCGCCAGCCCCTGGGTGATGAGGTAGGGGTCGATCCCCAGCTCGCGGCCGTAGCCGCCCGCGGTCCGCGAGATGTAGATCGGGCGCTCGCCGCAGTTGTCGCGAATCATCTGCAACACGTACAGGTCCGCGCGCGTGAGGACGCGGGGCTCGATGCGCGCACGAATCGTCCCGCACGCGTCAAAGCCGACGGTGTCCGGCAGCTGGTAGGCCAGCGGGAGGGAGTCCACCTGGTCCAGGGTGAGCGCGATGACCGGCTTGGTGGGCTTCTTCCACTCGCGGTCGCGATACACGGCCGGGCCCGCCGCCTTGTCGTACTCCCGCACCGGGTTGCGCAGGAGCTGCCGCGTGTACCAGTCGGTGTTGAGCAGCGAGGTGTTCGCGACGACGACGTCCTTGCGAATCCCCTCCACCTCCTGGGCATACCAGAGCGGGAAGGTGTCGTTGTCGCCCACGGTCACAAGGATGCCGTACGGCTCCACCGAGTTGAGCATGTCGTGCGCGAAGGCGAACGTCGTGTCGTCGTTCTTGCGCGTCGAGGCTTCCCAGTTGCCGACGATCGGGACGCAGGCGATGGCCAGCACCGGCGTGGCCATCAACCAGCTGCGGCGGCGCGGCACGTCCATCACGGCCTTGCCGTACTTCACCTGGTCGGCGCCAAAGAGCGACGCCACCGACTCCCAGACGAAGACGAGGCCGAGGGCGGCCCACACGCTCCACGCCGAGAAGCTCCAGAGATAGAAGTAGTCGCGATCGCGGACCTCACGATCGACCGTCTCGGCGAGTTCCGGCGATTGCGATGCCCCGTACTTGAAGTTCAGGTAGTAGATCAGGAGCAGCGTCATGGTGAACATGAGCGGCCCGAAGAACCAGAAGGATTGCTTGTCGCGTTTCCAGTGGACCCACCCGCCGAACAATCCCAGGACCAGGAAGAGCGCCGCGAGCACCGCCTGGACCGCCTGCTGCTCGCCGTACGGGTCACGCCACCACTGCCACTTGAAGTAGAGCCACCACATCCCGACCTGCGCGCTGAACGGGGCGTTGCGCTCGGTGACGGGGGGCTTGCCGTACTGTTCGCGGTTGAAGTTGTACTTGAACAGCTCCCACGTCTTGGCGCTGAAGGTGCAGTCCACCTTGAGCCCGTCCACGCACCCGGTGGGCTCCCCTTCGTTGATGAGGGGCTGGTAGGCGGCGCGAATGGGCTGCGTCGCAAACGGGGTCATCCCGATGACGATGGCACCGACGCAGGCGAGGATGAGCTTCCAGCGCAGCAGCGTGGCCGGGCGGCGAATGAGCACCGCGAGCCCAACGGCCGGCGCGGCGAGCATGCCGGCCATGTGGTTGGAGTACCCGAGGCCCAGGATGTACGCGATGAGGATGAGCAACTTGTCGGCCTTGGGGCCGTCCGGGTCATCACACCACCGCACCGTCAGCCAGGCGATGAGCGCGACGCCCACCATCGCGACCGTGTACACCTTCTCGTTGATGACCGACTGGCTCCACACCGTGAAGGCGGTGGCCCCGATGAGGGCCGCCAGTCCACCACCAACGATCCGCTGCCACCGTTCGGCGAACCAGGACACCAAGACGCGTTCGGTGATCAGGAACCACATCCCCGCCGAGATGGCGCTGCAGATCGCCGCGAGGAGGTTGATGCGCGTGGCCACCCCGGGCGCGATCGGCAGGATGGAGAAGAACCGGCCGATGAGGACGAAGAACGGGTTTCCCGGCGGGTGGGGAAGTCCCATGATGTAGGCCGCGGCGATGTACTCGCTGGTGTCCCACATCGCGGTGGAGCTGCCCAGGGTCAGGACGTAGAGCAGGAGGACCAGCGTCCCGGCCACGGTGGCAGCCAGGTACGACGGGCGATAATCGAGCTCGTGCGGAGCGACGGGAGCAGCAGACGTCATGGAGGCGGGTGTGAGGGCCAGCCCGGCCCGGATCAGCTCAGGAAGGTAACGGCCGGCGGTGGGGGCGGGGGAGGGCTGCGGGATGCTTCGGGCGGTCCCGTGGAGCGGCCACCCTGGTGGCCGCCTCCCGGAGGGACGGGACGGGCCGACACGGCCCGGTGTCCCGGCTGGCCGGCTCCGTCGCGTGCTGCCCGGGTGATCCGTCGTCGGGCGTGGAACGGGTCAGCTCTTGATTGTCACATCTTGACAGGCAAGAGGAGAGCGCGGTATGGTCCGTGGGCAACCCGCGACGGACGCCATGGACGAGACCAACACCGATGTCATCCAGGGGACCCTGGATCTCCTGATCCTCAAGACCCTCAGCCTGGGCGCCTTGCACGGCTTTGGCGTCGCGCGGCGCATCGAGCAGATCTCGCGCGGCGTGTTCAAGGTCAACCCGGGGTCGCTGCTCGTCGCCTTCCAGCGGCTCGAGCGGGAAGGGTACCTCGACGCGGAGTGGCGCCAGACCGAAAACGGACGACGCGCGAAGTACTACACCCTCACCCGCAC
>JAEUJL010000145.1 GCA_016794835.1 Gemmatimonadota bacterium
GACTGGTACTCGAACATGGCCATGTTCGGGCCCGTCGAGACGTCATACCAGGAGTTGATGTACAACGCGGGGGCATGGTTCCGGTCCCCCTCGTTCCCGAACTCGATCGTCTTCCAGCGCGGGTCGTTCAGCGGCCAGGTCATGAAGTCGTCGAGGTCACTCGGCGCTGAGCCGATCCGCCGCGGGATGTCGCCGATCGGCAGGGTCGCGATCACCGAGTCGAAGTTGACGCGCGCGATGGTCTGCGGCTCCGTGTTCCAGTTGCGCGCCAGGCGCAGCATCTGCTCCCGGGTCAGCTCGGCGGGGAACGATGGCTTGAACTTGTAGCCCGAGCCGTGGTACCAGCTGTACCACAGGTTCTGGAAGACCCCGCCCCGGTAGTGGTTGCCCATCTCGTTGTAGGGCCCCATGCGACCGATGCCGGCCCCGGAGGCCCGCGGCACCGCCGCGGCAAATGCCGGGTGCCCCATCGCATTCATCCGGTGCTGCTCTTCCGCGCTCGACGAGCAGCCTAACGCGCCGATCTTCCCGTTGGACCACGGTTGCCGCGAGAGCCAGTCGATGGTGTCGTACGCGTCCGGGCCCGAGCCGCCGAGGTAGGTGTACGTCCCCTCGGAGAAGTAGCGCCCGCGCACGTTCACGTAGGCCAGCGCGTAGCCGTTCTCCAGGAAGGTGCGGTTCTCCGCACTGACCGGGTTGATCTGGTACGGGAAGAAGGTGAGGATCGCCGGCAGGTTCTGGCGGGGCCGCCCCTTCGGGAAGAAGAGCGATGCATTCAGCCGCTTGCCATCGCGCATCGGGATCCGCACGATCTCTTCCCGATCGACCTGCGTGGCGAAGTAGCGGGCCAGCTCATCGGGTCGGGCCTGGCTGCGCGTCGTGGCAGGGATGGCCAGGAGGACCAGGGACGCGGCGACGGCGTGGAGTCGACGTGACGACATGCGCTGATGGGCGGGAGACACAGGAACCAACGCCCGGGCGGCAGGCACCGCAAGCGCGTCGTCGCCTGCGGGGCCGACCGCGGGGGGTCACGCCGGTCGCTCGATCGGCACCAGGAGGTCCGTCACAGGCTCGGAGCCCGGGGTGATCATGGGCCCATCGCGGTAGATCTCCAACGCGGCCCCGTGCGCCACCCGGTGCCCACTCGCCGGCAGCCACTCGCCCATGAAGCGCGCCCAGGCATCCCCCAGCCCCTCATACGATCCGCGATACCGGGAGCGCGCGTAGGTCCCGCCCGGCAGTCGCCCCTCGACGATGCCCTCCGGAAGAGTGACGTCGTCGGCGACCACCAGGGCCGCATCCGATCGCAGCTCACCTGCCGGGACCGCCTCCGGGTCGTCGTGATAGAGGGCCAGCATCAGGCTGCGCTCGTTGAACAGCCCGCGCGGCCCACCAATCGCGCCGAGTTGGTGGAAGGCGTTGCCGATCTGGTTGTACGGCCCCACATGGCGCACCATCGCCAGACGGTACGATGGCAGTTCCTCGAGCACAACGTCCATGGTGACACCTCCGGTGTCGCGAAAGCGTGGTGACGGCGCGCGACCGTCTGGTGTGTAGTGAATGCCATTCACCGCGGCGATCTCGATCCGTCGCACCTGCGCTCGGCGGAACTCGCTCGGCGCCGATCCATACGCGACACGAAAGGCGCGGGTGAATGACTCGTGCGACTCGTATCCCGCGGCGAATGCCACCTGCGTGATTGAGTCGTGGGCGCTTCCCAGCTGGTGCGCCGCGCGTTCGAGGCGGAGCCGGCGCGCCAGTTCGAGCGGCGTCTCACCCAACATCCCGCGACAGATCCGATGAAAGTGGAACGGGGAGGTCCCCGCGATCGCGGCGAGTTCATCGAGGTCCACGGCCCGATCGAGGTGCGCGGCGATATGCGCGACGACGCGCGTGACGGCGTCCTGGTAGAAGCTTCGCGTGGAGGCCTTCATGCGGCGCGGCCCGCGGTTCGCACTGGGGTCGATGGAGCGCTCATGCCCTGCCAAGGTACCCCGCGCGCCACCCCTCGCGCTTGACACGTGTTGCGCATTTCCCCGGCGGGTATCTTCCCCCGATGCTTGCCGACGCGGACGAATGGCTCTGGGGATGGGACCCCACCTCGGGGATCGTCTCCGTCTGGGCCGATGACCGCGGGCGAGCGGATGTCTGGCGGCGGGAGGGCGGCACGCTGCACCACGAGGTCGTGCGGTTCCACCCATGGCTCCTCCTCGACCGCCTGGATGACCTGCAGCACCTTGGCACCGGCCTGGGGACAGGTGCCGACGCGCGGGTTCGCGTTCGCGAACTCGAGGGTGACGGCGCGCTGCGCTACCTGGTGGCCGCCGACGACGGACGTTTCCTGCGCCGCGCGGTGCTCGACGGGGCATCCCGTCGGCTGGGCCACCCCGTGTCGCACCTCGCTGCCCTCGGCGAGGACACCCACCTCGCCCTTCCCCCGGATGAGCAGTTCCTCGTGGCGACCGGTCGCACCTACTTTCGCGACTTTGCCTTTGACGACCTGCATCGCCTGCAGTTCGACCTCGAGACCACCGGACTCGACCCGCGGCACGACCGGATCTTCATGGTGGCCGTGCGTGATCCGTCGGGGGTGGCCACCGTGCTCGAGGTGCCGAGCGATGACGAGGCCGGCGAGCGTGCGTTGATCGAGCGGCTCGTGGCCGTCATCCGCGAGGCGGACCCCGACGTCATCGAGAACCACAACCTGCACGGCTTCGACCTTCCGTTCCTCGAGCGGCGCGCCCGCGCGGCGGGGATCGCGTTGCGCCTCGGCCGGAACGAGCTGCCGCTCCAGCGCCGCGCCGCGCGTCGCGGGATCGTCATCGAGGGCGACGCCCAACGGCGGCATCGCTACATCGTCCCGGGGCGCGAGTTGATCGACACGATGGACGCGGTGTTGCGTTACGACTTCTCCACCCGGGAGCTCCCCGGCCATGGTCTCAAGGCGGTGGCGCGGCATTTCGGCCTCGCCGGCCCCGATCGCGAGCTGGTGCGCGGGGACCTGATCCACGCCACCTGGCGCACCGACCCGGACCGCGTGCGTCGTTATGCAACCGCCGATGTCGAGGAAGTCGCTGGCCTCGCGCGGCTGCTCGGCGGGTCGGCCTTTGCCTTGGCCCGCATGGCTCCACGCCGGTACGAACGGCTCGCCGACGCCGGCGCCGCCACCGGGGTGATCGACCCGCTGCTGGTGCGGGCGTACCTGCGCGCGGGGCGGGCGGTGCCGGTCCATGCGACTGGCGATGGCACCGTCCACACCGGGGCCGCGCTCCACCGCTTTGCAGCCGGGGCGGCGCACCGCGTCGTGAAGGCCGACGTCGCGAGCCTCTACCCGTCGCTGATGCGCACCTACCGCATCGGCCCGGCGCGTGACTCGTTAGGCGCCCTGCTCGCCCTGGTCGATCGCCTCACCGAGCATCGGCTCGCCGCCAAGGCCGCCGCGCGCGCGGCCCCACCGGGCTCGGCCACGCGCCACCTGCAGGACGCGACCTCCGCGGCGATGAAGATCGTCATCAACTCGGCCTACGGATACCTTGCCGCCGGCGGCCTCACGCGGTTCAACGATGTGCACGCGGCCAACGAGGTCACGCGGCGCGGCCGCGAGCTGCTCGACTTCCTGTGCCGCGAGCTGGCCGCGCGTGGCGTCACGCTGCTCGAGGCCGACACGGACGGCGTGTACTTCGCCGTGCCACCGGAGTGGACCGAGGTCGACGAGCGCCGCGTGGTCGCCGAGGTGGGGGCGCTGCTGCCGCCACTCGTGCAGCTGGAGTTCGAG
Organism: Gemmatimonadota bacterium; assembly: GCA_016794835.1. GTDB lineage: Bacteria > Gemmatimonadota > Gemmatimonadetes > Gemmatimonadales > Gemmatimonadaceae > RBC101. The sequence goes on from JAEUJL010000145.1 coordinate 3,776, forward strand.
GGTCGGTATGCGGCGATGTTGTCGCACGAGCCCAAGAACTACGCCCTGCTCAAGTACGACGGCACACTCATCCTCCGGGGAGTGGCGTTTCGCTCGAGCCGCGCCGAGCCATTTGGCGAGGGCTTCCTGCGCGAGGCGGTGCGCTCGCTCCTGGTGGGCGACATCCCCGCGGTCCGGCGGCAGTACCTGGAGACGATCGCCAGCCTGCACCGTCGGGAGTTCGCCACGCGCGAGGTGAGCTCGCGCGTGCGGCTGACCAAGTCACCCGAGCAGTATCTCGCCGTGCGCGACGCGCGAAAGGAAGCGGCGTACGAAGGGATGCTCGCCAGCGGCCGGACGCACTGGAAGTCGGGCGATCGGGTGCGCGTGTACCGCGCCATGAGCGGGGAGTCGCGGATTGCCCCGGGTGACGGGGTGGAGGATCCGCGCGACTACGACGCCGGGCACTATGCGCGGGTGCTGCG
>JAEUJL010000151.1 GCA_016794835.1 Gemmatimonadota bacterium
ACTCCCTGGCGCTCGAGCGCTGGTGCCATGTCGATCGTCATCAACACCTGCGCCAACTTGCTTTGCGCATAGCCGCGCGCGCCGGTGTACCCCTTGCTCATCATCACGTCGTCAAAGTCGATGGGCGTTTGCGAGCCCGACGACACGTTGATGATGCGCGCCGGCGCACTGGCAATGATGCGGGGCAGCAGGCGCTGCGTGAGCAGGTAATGCGCCAGGTAGTTCACGGCGAAGTGCATCTCGTACCCTTCGGCGCTGAACACGCGCGTGGAGTCAAAGACAAAGCCGACCCCGGCATTGTTGATGAGGACGTCGAGTCGCTGCTGGTCGCGGAGCACCGCATCCGCGAGCCGGCGCACCTCCGCCAGCGAGGCGAGGTCCGCGCGGTAGAACCGTGCGCGTCCTTTCCCGCTGCGATTGATCTCGTCGGCCAGCGAATCGCCGCGTGCCGCACTGCGACCGGTGATGAGGACCGTCGCGCCAGCGGCGGCAACGCGCCGCGCCACGTCGCGGCCGAGTCCGTCCGTGGAGCCCGTGATGAGCACCACCTTGCCGGTGAGGTCGGGGAGCGGCGGTGCCTTGGCGAAGGTGGTGGAAGGTTGCGCGGTCAGCTGGAGCGCACCCACGGCGAGGGTTGCGGCGGCGAGGACGCGTGGCAGCACGATGGTCACCCGGTGGCAGGAGTGGGACGAGGGGAAGCATACCTGCCGGGGTGCCGGCTGGCGATGTGGGGGTGCGCGCGGGATTGCACGTCCCGCCGGATGTCAGCTACGACGCCGTCTCGGCGCCCAGGTGGCGAACGAGGGTGTCGGCCAGGGCGGCACCGGTCATCGGTTTTGCGAGATAGTCATCCATCCCGGCATCGGCGCACCGTTGCCGGTCTTCGGCGAGGGCGCTGGCCGTGAGCGCGATGATCGGGATGCGCGCCACGGTCGCGTCGCACGCGCGGATGCGGCGGGTGGCTTCGTACCCGTCCATGACGGGCATCTGGCAATCCATGAGGACTGCGTCAAATGGTTCGGCCTGCACCATGGCCACCGCTTCGGCTCCATCCTTTGCGATGGACACGCGCATGCCGAGCCGCTCCAGCATCGCGCGGACGACTGCTTGGTTCACGCGGTTGTCCTCGGCCACGAGGAGCCGTGCCTTGCGCGGGTGTTGGCGCGGTGTGTCGGCCTCCGGGGTGGCTGGGGCAGGGGCCGGCGCCAGTGCGGGCAGCAGCGGGATGTCGAACCAGAAGGTGCTTCCCGTTCCCGGCGCGCTCTCGACATGGATGGAGCCGCCCATCAGCTCGACGAGATGCTTGCAGATGACGAGTCCGAGTCCCGACCCGCCGAACCGTCGCGTGGTGGAGGCGTCCGCCTGGCTGAAGCGCTGGAAGAGTTGCCCGACCTGTTCGGGTGACATCCCGATGCCCGTGTCCTGCACCTTCACCTGCATCCACGCGCGGTCGTCTCCGGGCGGGGCGTCCACATGTCGTGCGCTCATGGTGACCGTGCCGCCCTCGGTGAACTTGAGCGCGTTCCCCAGCAGGTTGCTCACGACCTGGCGAATGCGCGTCGGGTCCCCGCTGGTTGGCGGGAGGGTCTCGAGGTCGATCTGCGTGACCATCACCGTGCTGCGTGGGGCGCTCAGTGCGACGTACATCTCGGCCGTGGCCCGCAGCAGCTGGCCGGGATCGAAGTCGACGCGCTCGAGCGACACCTTGCCTTCCTCGATCTTGGAGAGGTCGAGGATGTCCCCCAGCAGTTCGTGCAGGGCGCGCGCCGCCGTGGAGATGCCCTCGGCGTAGCGCGCCTGTTCCGCATCGAGCCGGGTGTGCTGCAGCAATTCCGCCATGCCCAGGATGCCGTTCATCGGCGTCCGGATCTCATGGCTCATGTTCGCGAGGAACCGGCTCTTCGCCTGGTTGGCCTCCACGGCGACCTGGCGTGCCTGCTCGCGCTCCGCGGCCACCGAGTCGCTCTCGAGTCGCAGGCGCGTCATCTCGGTCCAGTCCTTGTTGCTGCGCCAGCTCTCCTGGGTCAGCACCACACCGTAGATCAGGGTGCTGCTCAAGATGACCCAGGTATCGTCATGCGCATCCCAGAGGGCCCGGGCCATCACCGGGAGCAGCATCGAGATGAAGTTGAGGACGGCCGTGCGAAAGCTGCTATTCAGGACGAACACCCCGACCGCCATGATGCACAGGACGCTGGCGAAGAGCAGCGCTCCGAGCCATGTGCCCTGCGTCGCGGGGACGAAGACAACCGAGATCACGCTCCAGCACAGGTTGTCCACCACGATGAATCCCTCGAACCGCGCCTGCCAGGCGTCCAGGCGTTGTGCGCGCTGGGGATCTCGCTCGAAGCGGCGGGTCTCCCAGGTGCGCACCGCGCTCACGGCCATGCGCGAGAGCAACCAGCCAATCACCCAGCCAGGGGCAACACGCCCCCACATGGCAAAGGCGACCACGATGGAGAAGGCGACGGCGCCCACCTGCGGGAGGGGCGCCAATCGGTAAATCGTGCTGATGCGCTCGAGCTCGACCTGTGCCTGAATATCCCGGCGGGATTCCGTGGGCGACGTGGACGAAAGCGACATCAGGGGGCGAATGCAGTGACCGGGACCTAGGGACAGCGATCTCCCTCGCAATGTAGCTCGCGGTCGCGGGCTCCCAGGGAGTATCGGCCGACCCCCCGACGAACTGTGCCGGTCCGGCGCGCGCCGCCGGGGGTCGACGGCGGTCGCGGGATCGCGGTCCTATGGCTCGAATCGCATCAGCCGAACGCCGCCGGTCTCCCGGTCCTCCACCGCCGCCACGATGAGGCGGGCGCCGAGCACGGGGGTTGGGGCATCCAGCACCACCGCCGGCAGGATCACCGTCCGCACGAGTCGCCCGTTCGCGTCGAAGACGTCGAACACCGAGGTCCCGCGCTGGCCGGCACCGGCCCATCGTCGGACCCAGGTGGTGCCGTCGGGTGCCGCGAAGAGGGACTGGATCGGCGGGTAATGCGTGGGGAGTCGCCGAGCCCTGACGTCGTCGGACATTCCCTCAACCTTGTTGAGCGGAACGGGGATCGAGTCGAGCCGTCGGTTCATTGCGGCGAGGCTTTCGGCCCGCTCGGCCGCCACGATGGGGACCACCGCCGCGGCGTGGGTGATGGTGCGCACGGTGCGTCCGCTCGCATCGCTTTCGCGGATCTCGTATCGATCGCCGCCCGTGCTGAGGATCGTGCCGCGCGGGGTGACGTCCCAGGCCGGGACGGCGGTGAACGGTGGCACGTCGAGCCCCCGCAGCATGCGGCCGGTGTTGGCGCTGACCTGGAAGCGCGCGTAGCCCGTGGTCTCGTTCGGCCATCGCGGGACCATCAGGGAGTCGGTCACCTGGCCGCGTGCCCCATATCGGAGCACCCGCTTCTGCGCCCCGACGGCGGCACTAGGCGCCGTGTGCAGGTAATCACCGCTGGTGTGCATGCGGGACGCCCGCGCGTTGTACCAGTCGGCGTACAGGGGCTGCTGGTACGCCGTGTCGTACCGGGCGAGGAGTCCCGTGCGCGAGTCCCGGGAGAACCGCGTGATCCGCTCGGTGTCGCGCACCCAGAGGCGCTGTTGCGCGTCGATGACGATCCCGCTGGGCGCCTGGAACTCCCCGGGCCCGCGTCCCTTGCGCCCGACCTGCCCCCGGAAGCGGCCATCCGGGCCAAACACGACGATGAAGCCGTTGTCGATGTCGGCCGCGTAGATGTTGCCGGTGCCGTCGGTCGCCAGCCCGAAGACCTTGCCGAGTTCAGCGGCCCGCGGGTCGGTCTCGTCGCTGATGGTGAGCGTGGTGCGCCAGCGCGCGGTCGGTGCGTCCTGTGCGGCCAGGCCAGTCGCGAGCAGCAGGACAGGCAGGAGGAAGCGAGACACGGGGACTGGGGATGGGGTTCGTGTTTCGACACACGACGCGGTCGGACCGTTCACCCCCGCGCATCCCGATCAGCCTGGCGCCTGCAGCGCCATCATCTCGGGATAGTGGTAGACCGCACCGCCGGCGGGATGGCGCATCGCCGTCGCCACCATGGCCTGGGCAATCTGGTCGGCGCGGATCGAGGTGAACCTGGCCGGCGTGGCGAAGGCGAACAGGGGGAGCAGCCGCTCGAGCAGCCACGGGGTGTGCTTGGACCCGATGATCATCGCGGGGCGAAAGATGCTCACGATCGCGGGGCCGTTCGCGCGCACGGCCTCCTCGGCCTCGCCCTTCACGCGATTGTACCGTGACATGCCGGCGCCACCGCCGCCACTGGCGTTGGCCGTCGGGTCGGCGCCCACCGCACTCATGAAGGCGAGGTGCCGGACCTTGCCGGAATCCCGCAGCGCCTGCGCAAACGCGGTGTTGAGCGCGACGTCCACCGCGCGATGCTCGTCGATCGTGAGCTTTGCCGTACCGGCCCCGATCCCGAGCACGCTGAAGCC
>JAEUJL010000173.1 GCA_016794835.1 Gemmatimonadota bacterium
GCGGCGTCGGGGGCCGCCGCGTCGAGGGTCAGGACCTGGTTCGTCATGGCGCACAATGTAGTGCTCGACGAACCGCCCACGGATAGGGGACGCGGCCCCGGGCGTCAGGGACTCGCGCGCTCGTCTTCCGGCGGCCGCTCGGCCTGCGTGTGCAGCAACTCGCGCGCGAGTTCCACATCGTCGCGGCGCACATACAGGCGGACAGGAAAGGCCAGCGCCAGGCTTGGCAGCGCCCCGCCGGCGGTGTCCGCGAGGACACGCGCGGGGATCCCGTTCGCCTCGAGGATGCTCGCCGCCAGGCCCGCGTCGATCTCGCTGAGGTAGGTCTCCAACACGACGATGTCTTCCGACATGAGGCACCCGGGGCGGGAGGGACAGACGCCGCGTGGGTCACGGCGTCCACATCAAACAGCACGAGGGAGCGCGATGCCGCCAGCACCTGGCGCACGGGAATGCACGCGGACGGCGACGGCCGGGCGCGGAGCTTCGCTCCAGGCGGCCCATGCCTGCGCCGTCCCTCGTTTGGCGTGGGTCGTTGCGTCCTTCAGGTCAGGGCTGCAGCTTCGCTGGACCTTCCCGAACATCGGACACCCATGCAACGCCACCGTCTCCCTCTCCTCGGCCTCTCGATCCTCGCCTTCGCGGGGTCCCTTGCCGCCCAGGCCAAGAAGGTCATCAACACGCGGGAGTTGCTCGCGCAACCCACCTTCGGCGCCTACCAGCTCTCTCCTGACGGTCGCCGGGTGATGTTCACGCGCACTGATCGCGACCCGAAGGACTGGGCGGCGACCAGCCACATCTGGCTCCACGAACTCGACGGCGGGCGCACCTACCAGCTCACCAACTCGACGCGTGGCGAGTCGAGCCCGCGCTTCCTGCCCGATGGACGCGTGGCCTTCCTCTCCAACCGCGAGAACCGGAACGCCTGGTGGGTGATTGCGCCAACCGGCGGCGAGGCCACGCGGCTCGTGGAGGGCGACAGCCTCCCACCGAACGCCTCGTTCTCGCACGACGGCCAGCGCCTTGTCTACACCGAAGCCACCGAGCGGCCCGACAAGAAGGAGTGGGACGAGAAGGTCAAGCGGAAGGACGACGGCTACTACGCCGAGAAGAAGCTGACGTACACCCATGTGTGGGTGTACGACATGGCCACGCGGACCAAGAAGCAGATCACGAAGGGCGAGTTCGACCACAACGGCCCCGCCTTCTCCCCGGACGGCAAGTGGGTGGTCTACACGTCGAACCGCAGCAACCTCACGGTGCGGGACGCCAACTGGAGCAACAACAGCGACCTGTACCTGGTCTCCGCCGATGGCGGCGAACCGCGCCAACTCACCACCAACCTCGGCCCGGACAACGCCGCGCGTTTCTCCCCGGATGGCCAGTGGATCGCCTACAGCTCGAGCGACCGGCGCAATTCCTCCGCGGACCAGAGTGACGTGAAGGTCATCAGCGTGCAGGGCGGCGAACCGCGCAACCTCACCGCCGACCTCGACTACTCGGTCGGCGACATC
>JAEUJL010000176.1 GCA_016794835.1 Gemmatimonadota bacterium
GCTACCTTGATTGCGGACACCTGCCGCCGCGTGACGCGCGCGACAGACTTCTCCGCCCGGTAGTCCCCCTCACCGCGACCCCTCCCATGAAGCTCCATCCATGGCGCGCTGCGGCGCGCCTCGTTGCGTTGTCCCTCGCCGCCGCGTGCCAGGGCGGTGGCTCGTCCGCCGCGCCAGCCAACGCAATGGTCGCCCGTATCGATTCCATCGCCGCCGCGCGCATGGCCACCGGGCAGGCCGCCGGGTTCTCCATTGGCGTGATGAAGGGGGCGGACACCGTCCTCATGAAGGGGTACGGTTCGGCCGACCTCGAGCTGGAGGTGCCCACCCCGGCGGGCGCCGTGTACGAGATCGGGTCCGTCACGAAGCAGTTCACGGCCGCGGCGATCATGCAACTCCGGGACGCCGGCAAGCTCGCCCTGGACGACGACCTCTCCAAGCACCTGCCGGACTATCCCATGCAGGGGCAGAAGGTCTCGATTCGCCGCCTCCTGGACCACACCTCCGGCATCAAGGGATACACCGAGATGCCGATGTTCGGGCCGCTCATGCTGCGCGACCTCCCGAAGGACACGCTCGTGGCGGCCTTCAGCCGGGAGAAGTTCGAGTTCGCCCCCGGTGCACTCGAGGTCTACAACAACTCTGCCTATTTCCTCGCCGGGCTGATCATCGAGAAGCTGTCCGGCATGTCCTACGCCGACTATGTCCAGAAGAACCTCTTCGACAAGGTCGGCATGACGAGCTCCGCGTATTGCTCGGAGAAGAACGTCATGAAGCGCAAGGTGAAGGGCTACGAGTACGGGCCCGACAGCGCCCTGCACCACAAGGGGTTCCTCGTGCATACCTGGCCGTATGCCGCGGGCTCACTCTGCTCGACCGTCCGCGACATCGCGGCGTGGAACCGCGCCCTGCACAACGGGCAGGTGCTGTCCCCGGCCTCCTACACGGAGATGATCACCCCCGGGGTGCTGAATGACGGGACGCGGCTCCGCTACGGCGCCGGCCTGGCCCTCCGCACCGTCGGTGGCCATCGCCTCATCGAGCATGGCGGCGGCATCAACGGGTTTGTCTCGGCGTCCCACTACTACCCGGATGACTCCCTCACCGTAGTCGTCCTGATCAACACCGTGGGGCCGATGGCCGCCGACCCGCTCGCCGTCGACGTGGCCATGAGCATCCTCGGCCGGGAGCCCGCGAAGACCGAGACGTACAGTGGTGACCTGAATGCGCTCGCCGGGGAGTACGTCGGCGTCTCGCGCGGACAGACCATGCGCGCCCGCGTGGCCATCGAGGGAGGAAAGCCGGTGCTTCGCGCAGGACCGGACCGGAACATGGTGACGCCTACCCCGGAGCCACGCCCGGTGACCCTCACCTACCTCGGCGGCGGGACGTGGGCGGACGACGAAACGCACTACGTCTTTACCATGTCGGGCCCCACCGCCACCGAACTCCGGATCGACAGCTCCTACGGGTACTCGATCCTTACGCGGGCGAAGTAGCGGGTTCCGCGGAGGCGGCGAGCGCTCGCTCCGCCGCCTCCCGCACGGCGCGATCCTTGTCCC
>JAEUJL010000189.1 GCA_016794835.1 Gemmatimonadota bacterium
AACGCCAAGCAGGACATCGTGCGCCAGGCGCTGTCGCGCATTGGACATCGGGCGGTCGAGGTCGAGCCCGTTCGCCCGTCGCCAGGGACCTGGCGGTACCGCAACAAGCTGACGCTCACCCTGCGCGGACGTGGGGCCGGACGGCATGGCGGGCTGCGCCGGCTGGGGTCACCCGACGCGGTCTTCGACCTCCGCGAGTGCCTCGTGGCGGCCAAGCCCATCGAGCTCGCCTGGGGTGAGGTGCGCTCGGCCCTGGCCCTCCTTCCGGTGGGCGACGATGTCCGGGTCGTCCTGCGCGCGGAGGCGAGCGGTGTCAGCCTCGTGGTGAAGGGCGGAGGCCCGTGGGGCGACCGGGACGCGTTCCTCGCTCGCTGTCCGTCCCTCACGCGCGTTCGCCACGATCGGTCCGCGTCGGCGCCGACGGACGATGACGACGCGGTCGCGTCGCTCGACGCTTTTGCTCAGGTGAACGATGCGATGGCCCGCGAGATGGAGGACCACGTGGTCCTCGCGATCCGCGAAACCTCACCCGCCCGCGTCGTGGATGCGTATGGCGGCCAGGGGCGGATCGCCGGGAGGCTGTCTGCCGCCGGGATTGCCGTATCGCTGATCGAGTTTGACCCGGAGGCCACACGGGTGGCCGCCGCGGAGCACCCGGCGGTCGACGTCCGGACCGCCCGCGTGGAGGACGCAATCGCCGACGTCCTTCCGGCCGATGTGGTGCTCGTGAACCCGCCCCGCACGGGGCTGCACGCGAGGGTGTGCGAGGTCCTTGAAGGAGCCACCCCGCGACCCGACCGCCTGATCTATGTGAGTTGCGACCCGGCCACCCTCGCCCGCGACCTGGGGCGATTGCCGTCCTGGCGGGTGGAGCGCGTGACCCCATTTGACCTCTTTCCGCAGACGGCCCACGTGGAGACCGTCTGCGTCCTCAGCCCGGAGGTGATGTCATGAAGTACGCCGTGGAGGTGAACGGCCAGCGCGTCGACCTGGCCCTGGAGGAGGGAGGGGTCAGGGTCCTGGGCGACGGAGGGGCCCCGGCGACCGACGCGGTGCTTCCCGCGCACCTGGAACAGGTCGAGGGGACCCCGGTCTACCTCGTGCGGCTGGGGGAGGCGGTGCATCGGGTCGTGGTCTCCCGGGGCGAGACCCGGGGAGCATATGCGCTCTGGATCGACGGGTATCGGTACGCCGCGGAAGCCCTGGACGAGCGGACCCGGGCCATCCGGGAGCTGACCGCAGCGGCGGCGGGGGCGCAGGGGCCTCGCCCCCTGGTCGCCCCGATGCCGGGCCTGATCGTTCGGCTCCATGTGGCGGTGGGCGACGAGGTCGTTCCGGGGCAGCCCCTGGTCTCCATGGAAGCGATGAAGATGGAGAATGAGCTCCGGTCGCTCTCCGGTGGGCGGGTGGCGGCGATCCCGGTGGCCCCCGGCCAGCCGGTGGAGAAGGGGGCGGTCCTGGTGGAGCTGGCCTAGGGAGCCCGGCGATTTCGCCGGCCGGTCTCCGTTGACACACCAGAAGGGGCTACCTACTTTCAGGGTCTGCCATAAACCACGTATCCATCGCACTTTGCGCGCCTTTGCCGGCCGCGCGTGGCGTCACCCAGGTTCGTCCTCATGAAGACTTTCAGCGCGACCCCCAAAGACATCCAGCGTCACTGGTTCGTTGTTGACGCGGAAGGGATGGTGCTCGGTCGCCTCGCCTCCGAGATCGCCCGCATCCTGCGTGGCAAGCACAAGCCGATCTACACGCCGCACATGGATACCGGTGACAATGTCATCGTGATCAATGCCGCGAAGGTCAAGGTGACAGGCAAGAAGGGCGAGCAGAAGAACTACTTCTCGCACACCGGTTACATGGGGCACGAGCGGCACACGCCGTACGCCATGTTGCACGGCAAGCACCCGGAGCGGGTGATCGAGAAGGCCGTCTTCGGCATGCTTCCCAAGTCCGCGCTCGCCCGCCAGGTGTTGCGCCTCAAGCTCCGCGTCTATGCTGGCGCCGAGCACCCGCATGCGGCCCAGCAGCCGACTGCGCTTTCCTTTGATCGCAAGAGTGCCTGAGCATGGCTGAAACGCAACTCCGCGCAGTGGGCCGCCGCAAGGAAGCGGTGTGTCGTGTGACCCTGAAGCCCGGCTCGGGCAAGTGGGACGTCAACGGGCGCACGCTCGGCGACTACTTCCCGCGTCCGTCGCTGGTCTCGGCCATCCAGCAGGCGTTCACCGCGACCGACTCGCTCGGCCGCTTCGACGTGCGTGCCAAGCTCGAAGGTGGTGGACAGACCGGCCAGGCCGGTGCCCTCCGTCTCGCGGTGGCGCGCGCCCTGGTCTCGCTGGACGAGACGCATCGCCGCAAGCTGCGTGACCTCGGCCTGCTGACCCGCGACGCGCGTGCGGTCGAGCGCAAGAAGCCAGGCCGTCCTGGCGCCCGCAAGCGCTTCCAGTTCTCCAAGCGCTAGTCGCATCCCGCATCCCCGCACGGGGATGCCAGTGGAAAGGGCTCCCCGGGTTGCCGGTGCCGGGGAGCAGGCAGGACCACCGGCGCATCGTCCCTCATCTCGCACGCGCTCCCGAGTCGCCTCGGGTGCCGGCTTCGGCCGGTCGAAGGCGACGCCGACGGACGCGGACGCACAACCCGACAAGGACACTTTCATGAAGCCGACACTCGAGCAGTTGCTGGAAGCGGGCGTTCACTTCGGGCACCAGACCCGGCGTTGGAACCCCAAGATGCGCCGGTTCATCTTCGCCGAGCGCAACGGCATCCACATCATCGATCTGCAGAAGACCCTCAAGCAGATCGACGATGCCGAGAAGTTCATCCGCGAGATCGTCCTCCGCGGCGAGAACGTCCTCTTCGTCTGCACCAAGCGGCAGCTCGGCTCCATCGTGCGCGCGGAAGCCGATCGCTGCGGCGCCCTCTATGTCACGGAGCGCTGGCTCGGTGGCTTGCTCACGAACTTCGGCACCATCAAGAAGCAGACGCGCCGGCTCAAGGAGCTGGAAGCGGGCTCCGAGGCGGGCGGCGAGTTCGAGAACTACACCAAGAAGGAGCAGCTGCTGCTCACGCGTCAGCGCGACAAGCTCCTGAAGAACCTCTCCGGCATCAAGAACATGGGCCGCCTCCCGGGCCTCATGTTCGTGATCGATTCCAAGAAGGAACGCATCGCGGTCAGCGAGGCCAACAAGCTCGGCATCCCGATCGTCGCGATCTGCGATACCAACTCGGATCCGGACCAGATCACGATGCCGATCGCGGGCAACGACGACGCGATTCGCTCGGTGGAGTTGATCACGCGCTTCATTGCGGACCTGATCCTCGAGGCCCGTCGGGAGGCCCCGGTGCGCCAGGTCGAGGAAGAGGCGGAAGAGACGACGTATTCGTCGGATCGCGGGATGGAGCCGGCCGGTGAGGACGAGCGCCGCCGTCGGCGTCGCCCGCGTCGTCGTCGGGCCAACCCGGGCGCCCTCGCGGCGCGGCTCAAGCCGGGCGCGCCGGAAGGCGGCGAAGCAGGGAGCGACGCCGGTGATGCCGGCGACGCTGGAGCGGAATAAGCAATCGAGGCGGCGCCTCGGACTCCTCCCGGTTCACTCCGGGATCATGGATCACCATCGCGCCGCCGGCCTCCCACGCCGGCGGCGTTCTCACAACAGGGCAAGGAGTGGTTCGAACATGGCTGTGACTGCCAAGGACGTGGCTGACCTCCGCGCGCGCACCGGCGCCGGGATGATGGATTGCAAGAAGGCCCTCGAGGAGTCGGCGGGCGACATCCAGAAGGCGGTGGAACTCCTCCGCATGAAGGGGATCGCCAAGGCCGAGAAGCGCGCCGGACGCACCGCGTCCGAGGGACGCATCGTGGTCAAGTCGGCCGACAACGGCAGCGTGGCCGCCATCATCGAGGTCAACTCGGAGACGGACTTCGTCGCGCGCAACGATGAGTTTGGGGCGTTCGCCCAGGGCATCGCCGATCACGTCTTCGCCGATGCGAGCCTGGACGCGGCGGTGGCCGTCGCAGCAGAAGGGAGCGTGCCGACCCAGAAGTACCACGCGGACGCGTCCAAGACGGTTGACGAGGTCGTGAAGGAAGCCTCGGCCAAGACCGGCGAGAACGTCGTGCTGCGTCGCTACGCGCGGCTGGTGTCGGACGGCGTGGTGGGCTCGTACGTGCACTTCAACGGCAAGGTGGCCGTCCTGGTCGATGTGCGTGGATCGTCGGGTGACGCGGCGCGGGAACTCGCCAAGTCGGTCGCCGAGCACGTCGCCGCCGGGGTCCCCCGCGTGCCGTACGGCGTGACCCGCGATGACGTCCCGGCGGAGTTCGTCGCCAAGGAGCGCGAGATCTTCACCGAGCAGGCCCGGCAGTCGGGCAAGCCGGACAACATCATCGCGAAGATGGTGGACGGGCAGGTGAACAAGCTGTACGCCGAGGCGGCCCTCATCGAGCAGCCGTGGGTCCGGGACCCGAACATGACGATCAAGCAGCTCGCCGAGCAGAAGTCGAAGGAAGCCGGCGCCACGCTGAGCGTCCGGCGCTTCGTCCGGTACCAGATGGGTGAGGAGTAAGGTCGACCTTCGACCGTGGTGTGCGCCGTGGGGCGGGCCCGTCAGCCCGGGTCCACGGCGCCACGCCTCCCACTTGCTTCCGGCCCCGCTGCACTGCCACCTTCGCTAGACGCCCAACCTGAGCTGCATGCCTGATTCCCGTCCCGCCTACGAACGCATCCTCCTCAAGCTCTCGGGCGAGGCCCTCGCCGGGGACAAGGGATCGGGGTACGACTTTGATCGCGTGGGCCAGTTCTGCGACGAGATCAAGGGGGTCGTGGAGATGGGGGTCGGCGTTGGCCTGGTGATCGGCGGCGGCAACATGGTGCGCGGTACCCAGCTCGCCGCACTCGGGATGGACCGGGTGGCGGCCGACTACATGGGGATGCTGGGCACCGTCATCAACGCGCTCGCGCTGCAGGACGTGCTGGAGAAGCGCGGGCTCGACACGCGGGTGATGACCGCGATCCGGATGGAGGAGCTGGCCGAGCCGTACATCCGGCGGCGGGCACTGCGCCACTTCGACAAGGGGCGCATCGTCATCTTCGCGGCCGGGACCGGCAACCCGTACTTCTCGACGGATACGGCGGCGGTCCTCCGCGCCATCCAGATCAAGGCCAACGTCATCATCAAGGCGACGTCCGTGGATGGCGTCTACACGGCCGATCCCAAGAAGAACCCCGATGCGCGCCGGTACGAGACCATCTCCTACCGCGACGTGATGCTGGAGGAGCTCGGGGTGATGGACCAGACCGCCGTGACGCTGTCCAAGGAAAACCGGTTACCGCTGATCGTCCTCAACATCCACGAACGCGGAGCTGTCGCACGCGCGGTGCGCGGTGAACGCGTGGGAACCCTCGTCTCATGAGCACACTCGCAGCGATCCTCAAGGACGCGAAGGCCCACATGGACAAGGCCTTCGAGAGCACGAAGCATGAGTTCGCGTCCATTCGCTCCGGCAAGGCGTCGCCGAACATGCTGGACACCGTCCGGGTGGAGATGTACGGCACCAGCATGATGATGAACCAGGTCGCCACCGTGGCCGCCCCCGAGCCGCGCGTCCTGATCGTCACGCCGTTCGACAAGGGCCAGATCAAGCTGATCGAGAAGGCGATTCGCGAGGCGGAACTCGGCCTCGATCCGGTGACGCAGGGCCACGTGGTCCGCGTGCCGCTCCCGTCCATGAACGAGCAGCGGCGGAAGGACCTGGCCAAGGTGATCCACAAACTCGCCGAAGAAGGGCGGATCTCCGTGCGCCACTGGCGCACCGAGGCGCGGGACAAGTTCAAGAAGATCGACGGCGTCTCCGAGGATGACGTCAAGCACGCCGAGAAGGACCTGCAGAAGCTGCATGATGAGGCCGTGGCGAAGATCGATGCGGCCATGAAGGCGAAGGAAGCCGAGATCATGGAGGTCTGACCATCGGCGAACTCGCGCGCCGCGTCGCTGTCGCGATCGTCGGCATCCCGATCGTAGGTGTGCTGGTCTACCTCGGCGCGCTCCCGCTGGCGTTGTTGCTCGCGCTCCTCGGTGGCCTCGGGGCCTGGGAGCTGTTCCGCATGGCGCGCCACGGGGGGATCGAGCCGATGGACGTGTTCGGTGTGGCGATCGCTGCCGGGCTCCCGCTGTACACGGCGCTCTGGGCGTCCGGTGCCCTGGCCGCTCCCGCCGCCCTCGCGGCCGTCGTGCTGGTGACCCTGCTGGGCGCCTCGCTGTGGGCGCGAGGGGTGGAGGGGCGCCCTCTCGCCTCGGTCTCCGTCACGGCCTTCGGGGCGGTGTACACCGGCGGGCTGCTCTGCTTCGCCTGGTTGTTGCGCAATCACCGCTTTGCGGCGACAGCGGCGGCAGGAACGGCGCTCGTGATGTACCCCGTGGTGCTCACCTGGGCCTCGGACATTGGCGCCTACTTCGTCGGGCGGGCGCTGGGCCGCGCCAAGCTCATGCCGGCGATTTCCCCCGGAAAGACGCGCGCCGGTGCGTGGGGTGCGCTCGTGGTCACCGCACTGGCCAGCGTGGCCTATATCCGCCTGGTGCTCGAGCCCCAGGCGCAGCTCTCCCTCACGCTCGGTATCGCGATCGCGTTTGGCCTCCTCGTGAGTGTGGTCGCGCAGGTTGGCGACCTGTTCGAGTCGATGCTCAAGCGAGAAGCGAAGGTGAAGGACAGCTCGCACCTCCTGCCGGGGCACGGGGGTATCCTCGATCGGCTGGACTCGCTCTACTTCGTCCTGCCGGTGGCGTATCTCGTGCTCGAGCAGGCGCTCAAGCCGGTGACACGATGAGCCGGCGCGGCGTAGCGATCCTCGGGGCGACCGGGTCGATCGGTACGTCCGCCCTCCGGGTCATCGCCCGGCACCCCGACCAGTTTCGCGTGGTGGCACTCACGGCGCACGCGAATCGCGAGGCGCTCGATCAGCTGGTGACGGCCCATCACCCGGTGTTCGCCGGCTTGAGCGGATCGGCGGGCGGGGGCGACGTCCTGCTGGCTGCCGCCACGCACCCCGACGTGGACATCGTGCTGAATGCGGTCGTTGGCGCTGCTGGGCTCGCGGCCACGCTGGCGGCCCTCGATGCCGGGAAGCGGGTGGCGCTGGCCAACAAGGAATCGCTGGTCGTTGGCGGCCAGCTCGTGCTCGAGGCCGCGCGTCGTGGTGGGGGGGAACTGGTCCCGGTGGATTCGGAACATTCCGCGATCCTCCAGGCCCTGGGCTCGGCGCCGACGTCGAGCGTGCGTCGCCTGGTGCTCACCGCGTCGGGGGGGCCGTTCCGCGCCAGCAGTGCCGCCGAGGTGGTCACGGCAACGGTGGGGCAGACCCTGCGTCACCCCACCTGGTCGATGGGGCGGAAGATCACGGTGGACAGCGCGACCCTGGCGAACAAGGCGCTCGAGGTGATCGAGGCGCATTTTCTCTTTGGTCTGCCGTTCGATGCCATCGATGTGGTGGTGCACCCGCAGAGCATCGTGCATTCGTTCGTGGAGTTCGTGGACGGGTCGATGCTGGCGCAGCTCGGCGTGCCCTCGATGGAGCTCCCGATCCTGTATGCCTTCACCCATCCCGAGCGATCCACGGATGTGGGGATCCCGCGGCTGGACCCGGTGGCGATGGGGTCACTGACCTTCGAGGCGGTGCGCCACGACGTCTTCCCGATGCTTTCCATCGGGGTCGGGGCCGCGCGGCGGGGTGGGGCCGGTGCGGCGGTGTTCAATGCGGCAAACGAGGTGGCGGTAGGTCACTTCCTTGACGGACGCATCACATTTGGTGGGATCCCGGAGGTGGTCGGCGAAACCGTCGACACGCTGGGATCGTTGGCTGGAGGGACCCGGCAGGAACTCCTGGACGCGGATGCGCGCGCCCGGGCACACGTGGAGGGATTGGTGCGATGCTGACATACCTGGCGCCCCTGGTGGTGTTCGGGCTGGTGGTGTTCGTGCACGAGCTGGGCCATTTCGTGGCCGCCAAGCTGGTGGGCGTGTACGCACCGGTCTTCGCGTTCGGCTGGGGGCCGCGCCTGTGGGGCTTCCGCCGCGGGGAGACGGACTATCGCGTCTCGTGGTTCCCGGTGGGCGGGTTCGTGGCGATGGCGTCGCGTGATGCCGAGGCGATGAGCGCCATCGAGGGGAATGCCAGCACGTCGGACGAGGCAGCGCCGGGCGTGGAGGGACACCAGCGGGGCTTCAACCCGATCCCGCATGATCCCGAGGCGCTGCGGCCGTTTGGACCCAAGCCGGTGCCCGACCATCGCTTCATCGAGTCGAAGACGCTGCTGCAGAAGGTGTTTGTGCTGTCCGCGGGGGTGATCATGAATGCCATCCTGGCGTTCTGCGTTGCCGTGGCCGGGATCTGGGCGTACGGCAAGACCTTCGGCGGCCAGTTCGCCGTGGCGACGCCCGTCGTGGCCCCCGTGCTGGATTCGGTGGTCAGCGGATCGCCGGCGGCACGCGCCGGCCTCCTGTCCGGGGATTCGGTGGTCACGGTGAATGGGGCCCCCGTCCGCGGGTGGGGGGAGGTCGTGAGCGCCGTGGAAGGGTCCCCCGGGACGCCGTTGGCCCTCGGTGTCGTGCGCGGTGGTGTGAGCCAGTCCCTCACCGTGGTTCCGGACTCCGTGCGCCCCGACAGCACCTCCCCACGCGTGATTGGACGCATGGGGGTGAGGTCGCGCCAGCGTCTCATCCCGGATCCGGCGTCGTTCCCGGAGGCGCTGTCCCTCGGGGCGACGGTGACCGGGCGGATGGGCGTGGAGGTGGTGCAGGTGGTGAAGGGCCTGTTCACCGGCGCCGTCTCCGTCAAGCAGCTTGGGGGCCCCATCCGGATTGCGCAGGTGTCGCTGGAGGTGGCGCAGAGCGGGCTCGAGCCGTTGCTTGTCCTGATCGCCTTTCTCTCGATCAACCTGGCGGTGCTGAACCTGTTGCCCATCCCCGTGCTGGACGGCGGGCAGATCCTCATCCGCGTGGCAGAAGCGGCGAAGGGCGGGGCGCTGAGTGCGCGCACGCAGGAGTACCTGATGCGCTTTGGGGTGCTGGCGATGCTCGCGCTCTTTGTGCTCGTGATGTTCAACGACATCGTGGGGCTGGTGCAATGAGGTGGGGGCGGATCCTCGTCGGTGCGGCGCTCGTCGCCGCTCCCTTCGTGGCCAACGCCCAGCGGCCGGCGACGCGGTTCGAGATCACCGCGGTCACGGATAGCACCCTCTCGTTCCGGACGGCGAGCGCGGGGTGGATCAAGACGGGGCGTGCGGGGATCGCGGTCGATCCGCGGCGTCGCGACCAGCTGGTGGCGCGCTTCGAGGTGGTCGCCGTGGCCGATGGCATCGCCACGGCCCTGATCACCGGGCAGACCACCGACGTGTCGATCGACCACGTGGCGACCGTGGTGGAGCCCGAGACGCCGTGGTACCGGCGCAAGAGTTTCTGGGTGGGGCTCCTGCTCGGCGGCGCCCTCGGTGGCGCCGCGGGATCTGCCGCGCGTTAGGGTTTCGGCGCGGAGCAGTCCAGGACCGCCGTGCGATCCAGGGCGCCGGCCGCGATCGTCACGCTCGTCCGGAACTCCTGACAGCCTGGCGCGGAGATCACCACTTCGTAGACACCGACCGGGAGCAGCTCCCCGCTCATCGGCAGCTCCCCGTTCCTGGTGATCCCCTCGCCGGCGAGGGCGTAGCGCGCCTGCTCCGGCAGGGGGCGATTGCGCAGGGCGATCCTCAGGGTGCCGCAGGTGCGGACGGGAAGGTTCACTTGCTCGCGACCACCCGGCCGCAGCCGCACGGTGGTGTTGGCGAATGCGGTGGGGCATCCCTCGGGGGCCGCAATGCTTGCCCGGACCGCCAACGGGGTCCCGGCCCGGAGCGTGTCCGAGGACCAGGTGGTCGTCCCGACGTCGATGCCGTTCACCGAGAGCCGGGCACCGTCGGTCGCGCGGACGTCGAGGCGGCCGACGCCGGTCGCCGGGGCCACCTTCCTGCCGCTGTCCCCTCGTGCCCGGGCGATGGAATCGATCACCGACCCGATGGTGTCTCCGGGGGTCGCGCCGCGGAGTGAATCCGCGAGGCTGGAGTCGAATCGCGCGGTCACCCCCGCGATGACCGGGGGCGTCGCGGCCACCGTTGGCGCGGCCCGTTGGGCGAGGATGAACACGCCGACCACCCCGACCCCCGCGAGGGCGAGCACGGTCGCGCCAACGCGGCGGGCGAGGCGGGATCCCTTCCGGCGCCGGCCCGAGCTGAGCGGGCGCTCGGTAACGGTCGGGGTCTCGGTCGGGGAGAGGAAGGCGCCGGGGGAGGCGGGCCGTCCCCCACGGGCGGGACGCGGCAGGGCGAGGATGGCGGACAGCTCGTCGGCCAGTTGCTCTCCGGTGGCCGGCCGGTCGTCGGGGTGCTTGGCCAGGCAGCGGAGGATCAGCTTCTGGAAGGCCGGCGAGATGTCCGGGTTGAACTGACGGGGGGGAGGAGGCTCCGCCTCGACGTGGGCCCGGGCGATCTCGTACCAGTCCTCGCCCTCGAATGGGAGCCGGCCTGCCACGGCACGGTAGAGGGAGACCCCGAGGGAGTACACGTCCGCGCGGCCGTCCAGGGGCTTGGCCCGGGCCTGCTCAGGGGCGAAGTACTGGGGGGTCCCGACGACCATGTTCGTCCCGGTCTGCTGGGTGTAGCCGGAGACGGCCCGGGCGATGCCGAAGTCGGCCACGACGGCATTCCCGTGCACGTCGAACAGGATGTTGTCGACCTTGATGTCGCGGTGGATCACCCCTTCGCGGTGGGCGAACCCGATGGCCTTGGCGACGTCGATTCCGACGCGGAGGACCACTTCTTCGGGGAGGAATGCCTGGGTCTCCAGCCGGCTGGCCAGCCCGGAGGGGAGGTAGTCCATGGCGAAGTAGACGGCGTCCCCGTCTTTCCCGACCTCGTAGATCTTGACGATGTTCGGGTGGCGGAGCCGGGCGGCGGTGGACGCCTCGCGGCGGAAGCGCTCCTCGAACTGGGGGTCGCCGGCGAACTGGGGCTTGAGGACCTTGAGGGCGACCGGGATGCCCAGGGTGGGGTCGAACCCCCGATAGACCCAGGCGAAGCCGCCGGAGCCGATGAGCTCCTCGACCCGGTACTTGCCGAGGCTCTTGCCGAGATAGCGCTCAGGCACCGGGGGCGGACGGCTTTACAGGTTAGGTGACGGCCAGTAAGTTGTTATGCTTCTAACAACTTAGCGAACTGGCGACCGGATCGCGCGGGGAATATACCACATGAGTTTTGAAAAGGCACCAACCATCACGAAGTACAAGACGCATGAAACGGACACGGGTTCGCCCCAGGTCCAGATCGCAGTCCTGACGGAGCGTATCAACTATCTCCGCAGCCACTTCGACAAGAACCCGAAGGACCACCATGGTCGCCGGGGCTTGCTCAAGATGGTCGGTCGTCGGAAGCGCCTCCTCGAGTACCTCCGCGGCTCCAATGTGGAAGGGTACCGGAAGGTCATCGGCGAACTTGGCCTCCGTCACTAGCCGAATCCCGAAGTAAGCACTCGCGCGGGCGCCCATGGGGCCCCGCGCGTTTTGTGTTTGCAGTACCCCATCATCACGTGCGCCCCGGGCCTTGCGAAGGCTCCGCTCGCGGCGCCCACCTACGCCACAAGGCAGATGCAACGAATCGAACGCACCTTCGCAGGTCGCACCCTCTCCATCGAAACCGGCCGCATGGCCAGGCAGGCCGCGGGCTCCGCGGTGGTCCGCTTCGGCGACACGATGGTCCTGGCCGCGGTGACGGTCACGGACAAGATCAGCAACCTCCCGTTTTTCCCGCTGACCGTCGAGTATCGCGAGAAGACCTACGCCGCCGGCAAGATCCCCGGGGGGTTCATCAAGCGTGAAGGGCGTCCGCACGACCACGAGATCATCTCGGCCCGCATCATCGATCGCTCGATTCGTCCGCTCTTCCCGGAAGGCTTCAAGAACGAGGTGCAGGTCTTCGTGTACGTCATCTCCGCGGACCAGGAGAACGACACGGACGTCCTCGGGCTCGTGGCGACGTCCTTCGCCCTCAACCACTCGAAGATCCCGTTCAAGGCCCCCATCGCCGGCGTGCGCGTCGGCCGGGTGCAGGACAAGTGGATCCTCAACCCCACCTTCCAGCAGCTGGAATACAGCGACCTCGAGTTCGTCGTCGCGGGCTCGGCCGATTCCATCGTCATGCTCGAGGGGGGCGCGAATGAGGTGAGTGAGGCGGATGCCCTCGAGGCCCTGACCATCGGCCATGGCGGCATCAAGGAACTCATCGAGATGCAGGAAGAGCTCCTCAAGAAGGGGCGCGAGCCGAAGATGACCTGGACCATGAACGCGGTCCCGGACGAGGTCGTGAAGGCGGTCACGAAGGAAGCGGAAGACAAGATCGTCGCGGCGCTGAACCAGAAGGACAAGCACACGCGCATCCAGGCGGTCGAGGCGGTGAAGGCCGCCGTCAACGAGAAGCTCGTCGCGACCAACCCCGAGTGGGCGCCGCACATCTACACCGTGCTGAGCGACCTCGAGTACAACGCCCTCCGCTCGCAGGTGCTCAGCACCAACCTGCGCGTCGACGGCCGCAAGACGACCGAAGTCCGCCCGATCACGATCGACACCACCGTGCTGCCGCGCGCCCACGGGTCCGCGCTCTTCACGCGGGGACAGACGCAAGCCCTGGTCGCCGCCACGTTAGGCACGGCGGAGGACGTCCAGCGCCTCGACACGATCCACGAGGCCGCCGAGTCCACGCAGACCTTCATGTTGCACTACAACTTCCCCCCGTTCTCTACGGGCGAAGTGCGCCCGGTGCGCGGGACGTCGCGCCGCGAGATCGGCCACGGGAACCTGGCGGAGCGCGCCCTGCAGGCCGTCCTCCCCGACTTCAACGAGTTCCCGTACACCATCCGCATCGTCTCCGACATCCTGGAGTCGAACGGCTCCTCCTCGATGGCCTCCGTCTGCGGCGGCTCGCTGGCCCTGTTTGATGCCGGCGTCCCGACGCGCGCGGCCGTGGCCGGTGTGGCGATGGGGCTCATCAAGGAAGGGAAGAAGTACGCCGTCCTCACCGACATCCTGGGCACCGAAGACCACCTCGGCGACATGGACTTCAAGGTCGCGGGCACCGAGCACGGGATCACCTCGATCCAGATGGACATCAAGATCGAGGGGCTCGACCTCAAGATCATGAAGGAAGCCCTCGCCCAGGCGAAGGAAGGCCGGTTGCACATCCTCGGTGAGATGCAGAAGGCGCTCGCCGCCCCGCGCGCCGAGATGTCGCTGTACGCCCCGCGCATCGTCACCATGACGATCAACCCGGAGAAGATCGGCGACCTGATCGGCCCGAAGGGCAAGACGATCCGCGGCATCCAGGAAGAGACCGGCGCCCAGCTCACGGTCGACGACTCCGGCCTGGTGACCATCGCCGCCGTCGGCGGCGAGTCGATGGAGCGCGCGCGCCAGATGGTGCAGGCGATCACGGCGGAACCCATCGTCGGCGAGACGTACGAAGGGGTGGTCAAGAGCACGACGACCTTCGGCGCCTTCATCGAGATCATGCCCGGGACCGAGGGGCTCCTCCACATCTCCGAGATGCGCCACACGCGCGTGGAGAAGACGGAAGACGTGGTCAAGAAGGGCGACCGTGTCACCGTCAAGCTGATCGATCGCGACGAGCGCGGACGTCTCCGCCTCTCCATGAAGGCCCTGATGCCGAAGCCCGAAGGGATGGTGGACGCGCCGGCCGAAGGTGGCGCGGGCGCGCCGGCTGAGGGTGGTGAGGGTGGCGAGGGGGGCGATGGCGAACGTCGCGAGCGTCGTGGCGGCGGGCGCGGTGGCCGTGGGGGCGAACGTCGTGGAGGCGGCCGGCGATAAGGTCGTGACCGCAACAGCTGAACTGACCGGGCTCCGGCGCACGATCTTCCCGAACGGCCTCACGGTCGTCTCGGAGTACATGCCGCATGTCCGGTCGGTGGCGCTGGGCGCGTGGGTGCGCTCGGCGTCCGTGCACGAGGCGCGCGCCGACATGGGGGTCTCCCACATGCTGGAACACCTCGTGTTCAAGGGAACCGAGCGCCGTGGGCCGCGGGAGATCGCCCTGGCGCTCGAGTCGTTAGGTGGCTCGCTCGACGCCTGGACCTCGCGCGAGCACACCTCGTTCCAGGCGCGCGTCCTGGATGAGCACCTGCCGCAGGCCGCCGATGTGCTGGCGGACCTGCTCTTCGCCCCGACCCTGCGTGCCCGGGACCTCGACCTCGAGCGCAAGGTGGTGCTCGAGGAGATCTCCATGGTCGAGGATGCCCCCGACGACATCGTCTTCGAGCTGCATAACGCGATGATGTGGGGCGAGCATCCGCTCGGCTACTCGATCCTCGGGACACGCGACACCGTGTCCGCGCTCCCCCTGGAGACCGTGCGTGCGCTGCACGATCGCGCCTATCGCCCCGAGCATATCGTGCTCTCGGCGGCGGGTCACGTGGAGCACGACGCCCTCCTGGATGCCCTGGTGGCCACCGGATGGGATCGTGTCCCGCGTGGGGACGCCCAGCGTGCCGTGATGCCGGCCGCCACCGGACCGGCGCGCGGCCAGCGATTGCACGTGGATCGCGACGTCGCCCAGAGCCATGTCGTGCTTGGGGCGGGGGCGATCGCGTACAGTGACCCGCGGCGTTACGTCTTCGCGCTGCTGGCGTCGGTGCTTGGGGGCGGGATGAGTTCCCGCCTCTTCCAGCGAGTCCGGGAGGAACGGGGGCTCGCGTATTCCATCTATGCGTTCCACCAGCACTACCGGGATGCCGGGATGCACGGCGTGTACTTTGCCACCTCACCAGAGCAGGTCGACGAAGCGATCGGCGCCGTGCGCGCGGAGCTCGGCGACCTCGTGGCCCACGGCCTGCCGGCGGCTGAACTGGCGATCGGCAAGGGCCAGCTCAAGGGCCAGATGACGCTCTCGCTGGAGAGCCCCGGATCCCGGTTGTACCGTGCGGCGGCCACCGAGCTGTATGGGGAGCCGTTCCGTTCACTCGACCAGGTGCTCGCGGAGATCGATGCGATCACCGAAGCGGACGTGGCGTCGCTGGCCGCGGAGATGTTCCGGCCCGACGACATGTCGATCCTCACCCTGGGGCCCTCCACGGCCTCCTGACCAACACTTCGAATCCAACCGACCATGCGTATCGGCGTACCCAAGGAAATCAAGACGAACGAGAACCGCATCGCCCTCGTCCCAGCTGGCGCGGAAGCGCTGGTGGCGGCGGGCCACGAAGTCGTCATCGAGAAGGGAGGGGGCGAGGGGAGCGGCTTCACCGACCAGGACTACCTGGATGTGGGCGCGAAGATCAACCCGGACGTGGACGCCGTGTGGGCCGGCGCGGACATGATCATCAAGGTGAAGGAGCCGATCGCCCCCGAGTGGAAGCGCATGAAGAAGGGACAGGTGGTCTTCACCTACTTCCACTTCGCCGCCGACGAGCCGCTGACCCGAGCCCACATGGAGGCTGGTGCCACCTGCATCGCCTATGAGACCGTCGAGCTGGCGACCGGTGAACTCCCGCTGCTGACCCCGATGTCGGAGGTCGCTGGCCGGATGGCCGTGCAGGAAGGGGCCAAGTACCTCGAGAAGCTGTACGGCGGGCGCGGCGTCCTCCTGGGTGGCGTCCCGGGCGTTCCGCCGGCCAAGGTGGTCATTCTCGGCGGCGGGATCGTGGGGATCAATGCGGCGAAGATGGCGGCCGGTCTCGGCGCCAAGGTCGTGATCCTCGACATCTCGCTCGATCGCCTGCGCTACCTCTCCGACGTCATGCCGGCCAACGTGCAGCTGATCTACTCCAACCGGCAGAACATCCTGGAGCAGATCGCCACGGCGGACCTGGTGGTTGGCGGGGTCCTGATCCCCGGGGCGAAGGCCCCGAAGCTGGTGCGCCGCGAGGACCTCAAGCGCATGCGCCCCGGCTCGGTGATCGTGGACGTCGCCATCGACCAAGGGGGCTGCGTCGAGACGATCAAGGCGACCACCCACGAGAACCCGACGTACGTCGTGGACGGGGTGATCCACTACGGCGTGGCCAACATGCCGGGTGGGGTGCCGCGGACCTCGACCCTGGCCCTCACCAATGCCACCCTGCCGTACGCGATCCAGCTGGCCAACAAGGGGTGGAAGAAGGCGCTGACAGACAGCCCGGCGCTGTTGAAGGGGCTGAACATGATCGACGGGAAGGTGACCTATCCTGGCGTCGCCGAGGCGTTCGGGCTGCCCTGTCACGACCCCGCTTCGTTCCTGGGATAAGCCGGGGCTCAGCGCTTCGGCAGGAGACGCCCGGTCCCGGTCAGGGGCCGGGCGTCTGCATTTCCGGTCGGGGCATGGTCGTTGACTCCCCTTCGGGCGCCCGGTAACCTTCCAAGCTCTTTCAAAGCCCCATTTTCGCGAGCTTCACCGCATGTCCAACCTGAAGTACCGACTGGGTTTGATCGCGGCCCTCCTCCTGGCGTCCATCTGGGCGCTGTTTCCGAGGACCGTGGTCGAGCGCGTCAACCGGGAGGGGGGAATCGCCCTCGACACCGTGCGCCGGGTCCCGCTGAAGCGCGGGCTCGATTTGCAGGGTGGCATGCACCTCGCGCTCGAGGTGGACGAAAGCAAGCAGGCCGTCGCAGACAAGAGTGACGCGCTGGATCGCGCCCTCAAGGTGGTGCGGTCGCGCATTGACCAGTTTGGTGTGGCGGAGCCCGTGGTGCAGAAGGTGGGCACCGACCGCATCATCGTGGAGCTGCCGGGAATCGACGACCCGGATCGGGCGCGCGCGGTGGTGGAAGCGCAGGCGTTCCTGCAGTTCCAGATCACCGATGAATCGCAGGCGTTCGAGAAGGCGCTGCCGCGCTTTGACCAGATCGTGCGCTCGCGTGGAGGCGCTGCGCCCCAGGCGGCGACCACCTCAACGGACGTGGCCGCCGCTCCCAAGGGGCTCGACCTCTTCACCAAGAAGGACTCGGGTGCCGCGGGCGACACGACCAAGGCAGATACCGGCAGCGTCGCCGGACAGCTCGGCGGGGCAGGCAGCGTCTCGAAGCTCGTGGCGCCGGGCTCCATCCCGGGCGAGTATCTGGTGGCGAACGCCGACGTGCCGGCGCTCGAGCGCATCCTCGCCATGCCGGAGATCCAGGCGGCGATGCCTCCGGGCCGCGAGCTGCTGTGGGGCGCCGACACGGTGTCCTCCGGTGCCGCGCCGTTCCGCACGCTCTACATGGTGGAGTCGCGACCGATCATCACCGGCGAGTACCTGGAAGACGCGAAGCCGAACCAGGACCCGATCCAGGGGACGATCGTCGAGTTCCGTTTCAACAACGAAGGCGGGCGCCGCTTCCGCAGCGAGACCGGGAAGAACGTCCAGAACTACATGGCGATCGTCCTGGACGACAAGGTGATGGGACAGCCGCCGGTGATCATCCAGGCCATCGGGGCCCGGGGCCAGATCACGATGACGGGGCGCCCGCTCCAGGCCGCGCAAGACCTCGCCCTGGTGCTCCGCGCCGGCTCGCTGCCGGTGCCGCTCAAGGTGGCCGAGGTCCGGCAGATCGGGGCGTCGCTCGGGCAGGACTCGATTACCAAGGGAGTGCTGGCGATGGTGATCGCCGTGGTGCTGGTGATCGTGATCATGATCGGGTACTACCGGTTTTCCGGGACCCTCGCGGTCGGCGCCCTGGTGCTGTTCATGGTCTTCACGATGGCGATGCTCTCCAGCTTTGGCGCGGTGCTGACGCTGCCCGGGCTCGCGGGCCTGGTGCTGTCCGTGGGTATCGCGGTGGACGCGAACGTGCTGATCTTCGAGCGCATCCGTGAGGAACTGGATCGCGGCAAGACGGTGCGCACCGCCATCGACGAGGGCTTCAAGCATGCCTGGAGCGCCATCGTGGATACCTCCGTGGCGACCATCCTGACTGCGGCCGTGTTGTACCAGTACGGCTCCGGCCCGGTGCGGGGCTTTGCGGTAACCCTTATTGCCGGTATCGCGGCGTCACTCTTCTGCGCCGTGTTTGTCGTCAAGACCTTCTACCTGGTGTGGCTGTCGCGCACGACGTCCGCGCAGACGCTGAGTATCTGATGATTCGCATCTTCCACAACACCAGCTTCGACTTCATCAAGTGGTGGCGCCATGCGGCGATCGCCACGGTGGCGTTCATCGTCCTCGGGCTCGCCTCGTTTCTCGTCACTGGCGGCGTGAACTACAGCATCGAGTTCACGGGCGGCACCTTGATGCAGGTGCGCTTTGACGCCGACGCCGACGCCGCGGCCCTCCGCGAGGCGCTCGACGCCGGTGGCGTGCGGGGCGCCGAGATCCAGCAGTACGGGGGGGGCAACGAATACACCATTCGCGCACAGAACAGCGCCCAGGTGGCGGCACAGGACACCTCCGCCACGGCAATCGCGACAACGATCCGCAGCGCGCTCGATGCGAAGTTTGGCGCGGGCAAGTACAAGATCGAGCGGACCGAAGCGGTCGGTCCCAAGGTGGGTGCGGAACTCAGCCGCGGGGCGGCGCTGGCCATGTTGCTGGCCTCGCTCGTCACGCTGGTCTACCTGGCCATGCGCTTCGAGTGGCGCTTCGGGGTCGCGGCCGTCCTTTCGACGGCCCACGACGTCCTGGTGACCCTGGCGTTCATCAAGCTCACCAACGTTGAAGTCTCGCTGGTCATCGTCGGCGCGATCCTCACCCTTCTCGGGTACTCCGGCAACGACACGATCATCATCTTCGATCGCGTCCGTGAGAACCTCAAGAAGGGACGCAAGGAGCCGCTGTACGACACGCTGAACCGCTCCATCAACGAGACCCTCCCGCGCTCCATCCTCACGCACACGACCACGCTGGCCGCGACGGTGGCGTTGTTGCTGTTCGCCGGCGAGGTGCTGCGTCCGTTCGCGTTGGTCATGACGTTCGGCGTCTTTGTCGCCACCTTCTCGTCGATCTACGTCGCGTCGCCCCTCCTCCTCTGGATCGAGCGCACCTTCCCGCGTGAGCCGTCAGGGAAGGGCGCGGTCAGCCGCACTGCGGCGATGGCCGAATCCGCGGCAGAGGCCACGGTGAAGGAATCAAAGCCCAGTCGACGGGTACCGGCCGGGGCGCGCTGAGCATGCCAGACCAGGACCGCCGCGACGACGCGGCGGTTCTGCTATCTAGCCCCTGCGCCGTGCCGCCCCGCGCGCGCGCACCCCACGGACGCGACGAATGACCGCCTTTGTCGACAGCCATTGCCACCTCGCGGACCCGGCCTTTGCTGACGACGCCGATGCGGTGATCGAGCGCGCGCGAACCGGTGGGGCACTGGCCCTGGTGGCCATCGGGGAGTCGCTCGCTGCGGCCTCGCGCGCGGAGGTGATCGCGCGCCGATACCCCAACCTCGTCTGGTGGACGGCAGGGGTGCATCCGCACGATGCGGCGGGGTTCGATCCGTCACGCGACGTGGCGCAAATCCGGGAACACCTCGCCCGGGGGGCGGTCGCGGTGGGGGAATGTGGCCTGGACTACCACTACGACCACTCGCCACGCGTCCAGCAGCGCCGGGCGTTCGCGGAGCAACTGGCGATTGCCTCCGACACCGGTCGGCCGGTGGTGGTGCATACCCGTGAGGCCGTCGATGACACCATCGCGATGGTTCGTGAGGCCGGCGCGCAGGGGATCCGGGGGGTGCTGCACTGCTTCACGGGCCCCGACAACCTCATGGAGGCGGCGCTGGTGGCCGGGTGGTACGTCTCGTTCAGTGGCGTAGTCACCTTCAAGAAGTGGGACGGTGACGCGATGATCCGCGACTGTCCCCCGGACCGGTTCCTCGTGGAAACGGATGCGCCGTACCTGGCGCCAGTCCCACATCGGGGCAAGCGCAACGAGCCGGCGTTCGCCAGCGTGACCCTGGCGCATGTGGCGCACGCACGGGGCCTCGAGGTGGCGGAGGCCGGGCGGCTCTGTGTGGCGAACGCGGCGCGGCTCTTCGGGCTGGCGGTGACGGCGCCGTAACCGTACAATCCGCGCGCGTTCCAGTCGGTCCCTCCAGCCCCTGCCATCCGTGTCGTTTCCCTCGGATATCGAGATTGCGCAGCAAGCGAAGTTGCGCCCCATCACCGACGTCGCCGCCGAGCTCGACCTGACGCCGGACGACCTCGATCTGTACGGCAAGTACAAGGCGAAGATCCCCCTTGAGATCACCCAGCGGCCGCCCCGTGGGCGCCTGGTCCTGGTCACGGCGATCAACCCGACGGCGGCCGGCGAGGGCAAGACCACGACGTCCGTGGGACTCGCCCAGGCGCTCCGCAAGATCGGGAAGCGCACCGCGCTCTGCATTCGCGAACCCAGCCTCGGCCCGGTTTTCGGCGTGAAGGGTGGGGCCGCGGGTGGCGGGTATTCGCAGGTGCTGCCGATGGACGACATCAACCTGCACTTCACCGGGGACTTCCACGCGATCTCGTCGGCACACGCGTTGTTGTCTGCGATGATGGACAACCACCTGCAGCAGGGGAACTCCCTGAGCCTGGATCCCCGGCGGATCACCTGGCCGCGCACGATCGACATGAACGATCGGGCCCTCCGCAAGGCGGTCATCGGACTGGGCGGGCCGGCCGAGGGGATCGTGCGCGAGGAGCGCTGGGTCATCATCCCCGCGTCCGAGATCATGGCGATCGTCGCCCTGTCGAATTCGTTCGAGGATCTCGAGCAGCGTCTGGCCCGCATCATCGTCGGGTCCACCGCCGGTGCCAACCGGCAGCCGGTGCGCGCCGGTGACCTCAAGGCCTCCGGCGCGATGGCCATGCTGCTGAAGGATGCGATTCGCCCCAACCTGGTCCAGACGCTGGAAGGGGGGCCGGCCTTCGTGCACGCAGGCCCGTTCGGCAACATCGCCCACGGCTGCAACTCGATCCTCGCGACGCGGGCCGGCCTCGCCCTGGCGGACATCGTGGTCACGGAGGCCGGCTTTGGCTCCGACCTCGGCGCGGAGAAGTTCTTCGACATCAAGTGCCGGGCCGGTGGCCTCAATCCCGAGGTGTCCGTCCTCGTGGCCACGGTCCGTGCCCTCAAGATGAACGGCGGGGCGAACAAGAAGGACCTCGCGCGCGAGGACCTTGGCGCCCTCGAGCGCGGCCTGCCCAACCTGCAACACCACATCGAGAACGTGAAGCAGTTCGGCACGCCGGTGGTGGTCGCGGTCAACCGGTTCGCCTCCGACTCTGATGCGGAACTGCAGATGGTGGCCGATTGCGCGCGCAAGGCGGGGGTGCGCGTCGCCCTCAACGAGGTCTTCGCCCGCGGGGGCGATGGCGGTGTTGAGCTGGCGCACGAGGTCATCGCCCTCCTCCAGGCCGGCGGGTCGAAGTACGCGCCGATCTACGACAGCGGCCGCCCGATCCGCGAGAAGGTCGAGACGATCGCTCGCAAGGTGTACGGGGCCGACGGCGCCGACTTCTCGCCAAAGGCCGAGCGCTCGATCGACTACCTCGAGTCGATCGGCCTCGGGACGACCCCCATCTGCATGGCGAAGACGCAGTACTCGTTGACCGACGACGCCACGCGATTGGGCAGGCCGACGGGCTTCCGGATGACGATCAACGAAGTCTACCCGGCGGCCGGTGCGGGATTCGTCGTCGCCCAGTGTGGGGACATCATGACGATGCCCGGGCTCCCGAAGGAGCCTGCCGCTGAACGGATGGCGGTCAAGCCCGACGGCTCCATCACTGGGCTCTTCTGAGTTTGGTCCTCGCTTCCCCGTCTCCTTCGACCCTTCCCGTGCTCACGCCCATCCACACCGATCACGCCCCCGCGGCGATTGGTCCGTACGCGCAGGCGGTCAGCGCCGGCGGCTTTCTCTTCACTGCCGGACAGATCGCGCTCGACCCGGCGACGATGACCGTCGTCCCGGGCGACGTCGTGCCCCAGACGGAGCGCGTCCTGGCCAATCTCGGCGCCGTCCTCGCCCAGGCAGGATGCAGCTGGGCCGACGTGGTCAAGACCACGGTCTTCCTGCAGGACATGGCGGACTTTCCGCGCTTCAACGAGGTCTACGCGCGCGCGTTAGGCGACGCCCGGCCGGCGCGCTCCACGGTGCAGGTCGCCGGGTTGCCTCGCGGGGTGCTCGTGGAAGTGGAGGCGGTCGCCAAGCTGCCGTAGGCGCGCGCCCGCCGCGCGCCCTTCCTCCATGGCAGGTCATGGGCCCATCTTGTGCCCATGACTGATCAACGCGCCCAGATCTTTCGCCTGACCCAGTTCGCCCGCTGCGCCGGTTGAGCCGCCAAGCTGGGTCCGGGTGACCTGGCCAAGGCGCTCGCGCCGCTCCCGGTGCGCGAACATCCAGACCTGCTCGTCGGACGCGAAACGTTCGATGACGCCGGGGTCTTCCGGCTGTCCGATGACCTCGCGCTGGTGCAGACGGTGGACTTCTTCGCGCCCATCGTCGACGACCCGTATGCCTTCGGGCAGGTCGCCGCGGCCAATGCGCTCTCGGACGTCTATGCCATGGGAGGGGAACCGATCACCGCGATGGCCATCGTGGCCTTCCCGACCGGAAAGCTCCCGCTCGAGGTCCTCACCGAGATCATGCGCGGTGGCCAGGATGCCGTGACGGAAGCCGGAGCGGTCCTCGTGGGCGGGCACAGCATCACGGACGACGAGGTCAAGTTCGGCCTGTCGGTCACCGGGCGCGTGCACCCGGCGCGTGTGCTCACCAATGCCGGGGCGCGGCCGGGCGACGTGCTCATCCTCACCAAGCCGCTGGGGACCGGGATCATCGCGACAGCCGTGAAGCGCAATGTGGCGGTCCCTGGGGCAGAAGCGGCGATGATCGCGAGCATGCGAACGCTCAACCGGGACGCCGCGCGGGCGGCGGTCGGCGCGGCACTGCGCTGCGCGACGGACATCACCGGGTTCGGCCTGCTGGGGCATGCCTCGCACATCGCGCGCGCGAGCGGGGTGACGATGCACCTCACCCTCGCGGCCATGCCGACGCTGCCTGGTGTGGCCGAGGCACTGGCCGGTGGGATCGCCACCGGGGGGGCCGATCGCAACGCGGCATGGCTCGCCGCCGATGTGGACTGGGGCACGACCGATGCGGCCGGTCGCGCGCTGCTGGTGGACCCGCAGACCTCGGGTGGCCTGCTCGTCGCCGCCCCACCGGAGAGCGCCGACGGCTATGTTTCGCGCGTTCCGGGCGCGGTGGTCGTGGGGCGTGTGGCCGCGCGCGGGGAACACCTGATCGTGCTGGAGTAACACGAAGAGCTTCGCCGGGCCCGAGCGGTCCCCGACGAATGATGCTTGGGGAGCGGATGTGGTCTGGTGGCTGCCGTCGTCTTCAAAACGGCTGTGACCCGACGCTGTCGGGTTGGGTGGGTTCGATTCCCGCACGCTCCCGCCATCCTTTGCGTGTCGACACGGTGAACGTCTCACCCCGGAAACAGGTGATGCAGTTGGTGCGTGCGTGCGTCGGGCTGGTGATGGCGGCGGGAACCCTGGCCGCGCAGCAACGGGATACCACTCGGCTGGCGCCGCGGGATACCACTCGGCTGGCGCCGCGGGACACCACCCGGCCGCCGGTGGCGCAGGACACGGTCCGGCGGCCGGTCGCGCGGCTGGTCGATCCGTTTGCGCCGCCGATCACGCCGCGGCGCGCCTTCCTGTATTCCCTCGCGGTGCCCGGGCTCGGGCAGTCGAGGCTCCAACGGCCAAGTGCAGGGGCGATCTACGTTGCGGTGGAGGCCATCTCCGTCGCGATGCTGGCGAAGTCGCGCTACGACCTCAACATCGCCAAGCGGCGCGTGCGCGAGTCGCTCGTGAAGAACTTCGCGTCCGGCCCCGAGGGGGCGACGTTCAAGGATGGGAAGCCGGTCGTGCAGGACACGGTGGTCAGCCGGTATGCCCAGCCGACCAACGATGAGTTGCGCAGCCGCCTCAAGGCGCGCCGCCTGCACTACGAGGACTGGGTCGCCCTCCTCGCCTTCACGCACCTCTTCTCAGGGGCGGATGCCTTTGTCTCGGCCCACCTCTGGGACCTGCCGCGCCAGGTGGAGATGCGCACGCTGCCCTCCGGGGCGACCGGCGTCGGATTTCGCGTCCCGTTTCAGCCGCGCTGACGCCGCGGCTCCACCGCGATCGGGTCGCCCTGGGGATGGCGATGCAGGGCGATCGCTTCCTCGGTCACGCGCAGGTAGGTCGAGTCGCCCAGCCAGGTGCCGGCGTTCCCGTAGATCCCGCCGGTGGGGGCGCGTTCCAGGGCGGGGACGTGCGAGTGGCCAAACACCAGCAGGTCGAGCGCGGGGTCCGCGGTGAGGTCGCGGAAGGCGACGTCGCGGAGCCCCTGGCCGTTGTCTGCCGCGCTGTAGGTCCGGCTGGTGGCCGAGGTGCCTAACGCGATCCGGCTCGCCCAGTCGGGGTGGAGCAGGTGGCGAAACGCGCGGATCGCCATCGGGTTCCGCATGATCGGCCGAACGGCCCGGTACTTCCGGTCGGCTGCGCCGCGGAGCCCGTCGCCGTGGTCCACCCGGGCATGCCACCCCGCCATCTCCCCGCGCCACGTGGCGAGCGTGTAGTGCACGCCGGCGTCCTCCCGCAGGAAGTCGCCGCCCCAGCAGTCATGGTTGCCGGCGACCCACACCACGGGGATACCCGCGTCGGCGAAGGCGGCGACCTCGGCGAGCACCCGATACCCATGGCGCGGAATGACCGATCGCCACTCGAACCAGAAGTCGAACAGGTCGCCGTTGATCACCAGGGAGCGCGCATCGCGCCGGGCGGCCCGCAGGAACTCCACCAGGGCGAGTTCGGCGTCGCGACGCGCCACGCCGAGGTGCGCGTCTGAGATGATGTAGCACGGGGCCGGGAGCACGCGCCGAGTATACGCGCTCCCGCGCGCCTTTACAAAGCCCGGCGGAGCACGCATCTTCGCGGTCAATGCTACGGCCCTGAGGAGACGGATGGCTCAAAGCGCGCTCGGCCTTATTGAAACCAAGGGACTTGTCGGGGCCATCGAGGCCGCCGACGCGATGGTCAAGGCCGCGAATGTCCGGTTGGTCGGGAAGGAGAAGGTGGGTGGCGGCTACGTCACGGTGATGGTGCGCGGCGACGTCGGGGCGGTGAAGGCCGCCACGGACGCCGGCGCTGCTGCCGCCGAACGTGTTGGAGAGCTGGTCTCGGTGCACGTGATTCCGCGCCCGCACGCGGAACTCGAGATGCTGCTCCCCCAGGGCACGCCGGGTGACGGCTGATCGAGGGACGCAAGAAGCCCTCGGACTCGTCGAAACCCGGGGGCTTGTTGGGGCGCTGGAGGCTGCAGATGCCGGTGCCAAGGCTGCGAACGTCCGACTGCTCGGCGCGGAACGCGCCGACGCCGGCTTGGTGACGGTCAAGTTCCTTGGCGAGGTCGCCGCCGTTCGCGCGGCCGTCGATGCGGGGGCCGCCGCGGCGCAGCGCGTGGGCCACCTCGTGTCATCCCATGTGATTCCACGCCCCCACGACGAGCTCGGCGTCGTCATCGAGGACGATGAGGCGCCCGCCGGGACCGTCTCGCGCGAGCACATCGACTTTTCCCAGCTCGAGCAGATGAAGGTGGTGGAATTGCGGACCCTGGCCCGCCGCATGGCGGCCTTTCCGCTCAAGGGTCGCGACGTCGCGCGCGCCGGCCGGGATGAATTGCTCGCAGCCTTCCGCGGCCTGAAGGGCTGAGGCAGGCGGCCGGATGGACGCCGACCTGCTGAGCATCCAGGAGGCGCGCGACCTCGTCGGCCGCGCCCTCGCCGCCCAGCGCGCCTTCGCGAACGCGACGCAGGACGTGGTGGATCGCGTGGTCACCGCCATGGCGCGTGCGGCGAGCCAGGCCGCCGAACCGCTGGCGCGCCTCGCCGTGGATGAAACCGGGATGGGCGTCTACGAGCACAAGGTCGTGAAGAATCGCTTTGCGAGCGATGTCCTCCTCGACTCGGTCCTGCCGATGCGCACGGTGGGCGTGTTGCGCGAGGACCCCGCTCGTCGCGTGCGCGAACTCGCGGTGCCGATGGGCGTCGTTGGCGCCATCATCCCCACGACGAATCCCACGTCGACGGCCATCTACAAGGCGATCATCGCCGTCAAGGCGCGGAACGCGATCGTCATGTCCCCGCATCCCCGGGCGCCCCGGTGCACCGCCGAGGCGGCGCGCATCCTGGAAGCGGCGGCCGTCGGCGCCGGAGCGCCCGCAGGCCTCGTGAACTGCATGACGCGCCCGTCGCTGGATGGGACTAACGCCCTGATGCGTCACAAGGACGTGGCCGTCCTGCTGGCGACGGGGGGCGGCGACATGGTCCGTGCCGTCTACACCGCCGGCAAGCCGGCGTATGGGGTGGGGCCTGGAAACGTCCCGTCGATCATCGAGCGGACGGCGCGGCTGGAGAAGGCGGTCGCCGATGTCGTCGATGGCAAGACCTTCGACGCCGGGGTGTTATGCTCGTCGGAGAACTCCGTCATCGTGGATGCCCCGGTCGCCGATCGCGTGCGTGCGTTGTTCGTGCACGAGCGCGCGCACTTCTGCACCCCGGAGGAGAAGGCGCGGCTGGAGCGCTACATGATTCCGGCGTCGGGAAAGGGGATCAATCCGGATGTCGTTGGCCAGCAGCCCCAGCAGATTGCGGAACGCGCGGGATTCCGGATCGCCCGCGAGGCCAAGCTGATGATTGTTGAGCTGCGTGAGGTCGGGGCGACCGACCCACTCAGCCGCGAGAAGTTGTGCCCGGTCCTCGGCTTCTACGTCGAGGAGGGGTGGGAGCGCTGCTGCGAGCGCGCCATTGCCCTGTTGCGCTACGGTGGCGTCGGCCATTCCCTGGGCATTCACTCCCAGGACCCGCAGGTGATCGACCGCTTCTTCTTCGAGAAGCCGGCCTTCCGCATCGTGGTCAACTCCAACACGGCCATTGGCGCGGTCGGCTACACCACGGGCTTTGCCCCCGCCCTCACGTTGGGGCCGGGGTCCTGGGGCGGGAGCATCACCTCGGACAACATCACCCCCATGCATCTCCTCAACATCAAGCGGATCGGCGAGGAGATCCGGCCGTATGTGGATCCGTTGCGCGCATCGGCGGCCGCGGCGGCGCCGTCCCACCGCGGGACCTCCGCGATCGACGATCGCGCCGTCCGCGAGATCGTGGACGACTTCCTCGCTGGCGTGCGGGCGCGACGCAAATGACCAACGAGGAACTGGATCGGCTCGCGGATGCGATCGTGCGGGCACTCGAAAAGGCCGCCCCGGCGACCGGGGCCTGGCTTCCCACCCCGGTGCGGCCCGAGCCGCCCGGCCCCGCGGGCGAGCCTCCCGCATGGGCGGCTGCGGCACAGCGCCTGGGCGACGTCGCTCCCATTCGCCACCCGGAACCCTCAACGCACCGCGACGACATCGCCGCGGCCACGCCGGACATTCGTGCGGCCGCCGCGGGGCAGGGCACGGTGCCCGCACGGGGAAGCGTCGCCCGATCCGCGCCACGCGCGGCACGCGGACACGCCCCGCGCTCGAATGCGCGTGGCGGGGCGTTCCAGGTGTCGATCGGCATCTCGAACCGTCATGTGCATCTCTCCGCCGATGACGCGACCGCCCTCTTCGGGCCCGGCGGCCTGACGACGCACCGCGCGTTGACGCAGCCCGGGCAGTTCGCCGCGGAACAGCGGGTCGCTGTGGTCGGTCCGTCAGGGCGCATCGAGGGCATCCGCGTCGTGGGGCCGGCGCGCGGGGCGACACAGCTCGAGATCGCCATGTCGGACGCCGCCGCGCTGGGGGTGGCTCCCCCGGTGGCAAACTCGGGAATGCTTTCGACCTCTGCCGGTGGGGTGACCCTCGAGGGGCCGCGCGGCCGGATCACCCTGACGCGCGGCGTCATCGTGGCGGCGCGGCACCTCCACCTGTCGCCCGCGGACGCGCGACGGCACCACCTGGCCGATGGCGACACGGTCGCGATCCGCTGCGGGGTGGCGGGCCGCGAGACGACCTGGCACGGCGTGCTCGTCCGTTCGGGCGACGGACATGCCACCGAGTTCCACCTCGATGTCGATGAGGGGCGCGCAGCCGGGGTGACGACGGGCGACATCGCCACCGTGGTGGCCCACGCCCCCGCGCGGACGCGCGCCCGGCCACTCGTCACCGAGCATGACGTCCTCCGCCTGGCCGCCCGCGGCGAGCCACTTCCCCCCAATGCCCTGCTCACGCCGAGCGCGCGGGATCGGGCACGCGCCCTCGGTCTGGCCACCCCCTGATGGCCACCACCCTGGTGCGTGTGCGTTACGGTGAAACCGACCAGATGCGGGTCGTGTATCACGCCGCGTACCTGTCCTACTTCGAGATCGGCCGCACCGAGTTCATTCGCGACCTGGGGCTGCCCTATGCCGAGATGGAGCGGCGAGGGGTCCTCCTCGCGGTGGCGGAGGCCTCACTCCGGTTTCACGCGGCGGCGAAGTACGACGACCTGCTCCGGGTGGAGACGGTGCTCACAAGGGCCGGATCGCGCGGGGTGTCCTTTCGGTACGTCATCACGCTCGAGCCGAGCGCCAAGCGCCTGGTGTCCGGCCACACTGACCTGGTAAGTCTCGATGCCCAGGGCCGCCCAGCCCCCATGCCGACCGATATCCGGACGCTGCTCGCGGGTGCGGTCGCACCGGATGCGTAGCTGGGTCGCGTCGATCGCACTCGCCGGGGCCGCGTGCGCGCCCCGGGTAGCCCCTGTAACCGCCCCGAGGGTCGCGGAAGGGGTCCCGGTGACCCTCCTGGCCCCCGCGCACCAGCGCGTGGTCTTCAGGTGGCATTACGACGACCCGCTGTTCGAGGCGCGCGGCGAAGGGGTCGCCCGGGTGGCCGCTCCCGACTCCGTCCGGCTCGACTTCTTTGCCGATGGGGGGCTGGGCAGTGGGGGGGCCATCCTGATCGGGGATTCCCTGCGCACAGCGGCTGAGGACGGGAGACGCTATCTTCCCCCCGTACCGCTGCTCTGGGCCGCCCTCGGCGTGCTGCGTGTTCCCGCGACCGATACCGTCGTTCGTCGCCGCGGCGACACCCTGTGGGTCGAGTTCGATCGAGAGTATCGCGCAGTGGTGGTCGGGCGTCAGGTGGTAGAACTCGGACGGATCGATGGCGGGCGGTGGCGCGACCGGGTCTCCATCGACTCCCAGCAGGTTGCCTACCGGCAGTTCCGTACCTCGGTGCGCCGACGCCTGACGCTGTCGTCGCTGCGCCGCATCCCCGAAGGTCCCTTCGATGCCTCGATCTGGCTTCCCTAAGGTCCTCGCGCTCTGCCTGGCGCTGACGGGATGCGTGTATTCCCTGTCCAGCGGCTCCGGGTTTCCGTCCAGCGTCAAGACCGTCGCCGTCGCGCCGTTCGAGAACGAGACCCCCAGCCCCGAGCTGACGCAGGAGTTGCTGCAGGAGCTGCGGAAGGGGCTGACCTCGCGCCTGGGGCTGCGGGACGCCCCGGAGAGCCGTGCGCACGCCCGCGTGCGGGGGACGATCACCAAGTACGAGGTCGACATCCCGGTGGGCTTCTCGGCAGACCCCGCCCTGGCCACGTCGGCGCGGCGCAAGCTGCAGTTGGTGATTGACGTCGAGATCGTGGAGGAAGCGACCGGACGCGTCTTGTACGAGCGTCGCGGCCTGAGTGGTGAGGGCGAGTACAACGAGCGCGACGAGGCGGCCGGCCGGAAGGCCGCGATCCAGCGCGTGATCACCGAGATTGTGGAAGGGGCGCAATCCCAATGGTGAGCCGACGCGGCGCGACAAAGCTCGGGTGCCTGGTCACGACGATGCTCGTGGTGGCCGCGGCGTACTTCGGCTTCGGCGTCGCCGAGGTGTACGTGCGCGCCTACCGATTCGAGGATGCCATGAAGACGCAGGCCCGCTTTGCGCGCCAGCTGCCCGATGACGTCATCCGCCGTCACCTGCGCAGCCTCGCGGATAGCCTGGGGCTGCCCGACGAGGCCGGGGCCCTCCGGATCCGCCGCACCGCGTCAAAGTTCGAGATCTCCGCCGAGTACCATGAGAACCTGGAACTCCCCGGGATGATCCGCACCGTCCGCTTCAACCCGAGCGCGTCGACCACGTTTTGAGCCGGCTTCGTCATCCCACGGCCAAGGTGCTTTCCGAGGCGGACGCCGTGGCGTGGCGTCGGTCAGCGGCCGGGCCCGTCGTGTTCACGAACGGGGTCTTTGACCTCCTCCATCGCGGGCACCTCGACGTCCTCTACGCGGCGCGTGCGGAAGGGGACGCGCTCGTGGTCGGGGTGAACGCCGACGCCTCCGTGCGGCGCCTGAAGGGGCCGAGCCGGCCTGTGCGCAATGA
This sequence comes from Gemmatimonadota bacterium, assembly GCA_016794835.1. Classification (GTDB taxonomy): domain Bacteria; phylum Gemmatimonadota; class Gemmatimonadetes; order Gemmatimonadales; family Gemmatimonadaceae; genus RBC101. Next base: position 30,327 of record JAEUJL010000189.1, read on the forward strand.
GGACGAGCGCGCGGTGGTGGTGGCCGCCCTGGAGATCGTGGATGCCGTGGTGATCTTCGGCGAGGACACCCCGGCACGGCTCATCGAGCTCCTGCGCCCCGACGTGCTGGTCAAGGGGGGCGATTACACGGAGGCGACGGTCGTCGGCGCTCCCGAGACCCGCGCCCGCGGGGGACGGGTGGTCATCGTGCCGCTCACCCCCGGGCATTCCACCACCTCCACCATCGAGACCCTTCGTGCATCCTCCACGCCGTAACACCCGCCAGCCCGGTGCCCTCCGGCCGGTCACCGTGACGCGAGGTGCCGCGCGGTCCGCCGAGGGGTCCTGCTTGATCGAGTTTGGGGACACGCGGATCCTGTGTGCCTGTTCGGTGGAGCAGGGGGTGCCGGGCTGGCGGAAGGGCAGCGGGCAGGGCTGGATCACCGCGGAGTACTCCATGCTCCCGCGGGCGACGCGCACCCGCACGCCGCGGGAGCGGTCCCAGGTCGGGGGGCGCACCCAGGAGATCCAGCGGCTGATCGGGCGGAGCATCCGGGCGATGCTGGACGACTTCGCCTTCGGGGAGTTCACGCTCAAGGTCGACTGTGATGCGCTCGAGGCGGATGGGGGGACGCGGACGGCGGCGATCACCGGGGCCTGTGTGGCGGTGGTGGACGCCTTCGACTGGATGGTGCGCACCGGGCGCCTGGCGGCGACGCCGGTGCGGCGCCGCGTGGCCGCGGTGAGCGTCGGGGTGGTGGGCGGCGAACCGCGGCTGGACCTGGACTACGACGAGGATGTCGTCGCCGAGGTGGACATGAACGTCGTGATGACGAGCGAGGGGCGGTTCATTGAGGTGCAGGGGACGGGGGAGCATGGCTCGTTCGATCGCCACCAACTCGATGCCCTGCTCGGGCTGGCCGAGACCGGCATTCGCGAGTTGTTGCTCCACCAAGCGGCGGCACTGGCGTGAGGGAGGTGGTGCTGGCCACGCGCAGCGCGGGGAAGCTGCGCGAGCTGGAGCCGATGCTGCGTGCGGCGGGGTACGTGCCGCGCCTGCTGGGCGACGTTGGGGTGGCGCCGAGCCCGGCGGAGGACGGCATCGAGGTGTTTGACACGTTCGTCGCCAACGCGCAGGCGAAGGCGGCGTACTTCTGGGCGCGCGGCGGGGGCCGCGCGGTGCTGGCCGAGGACAGCGGGATCGTGGTGCCGTCGTTAGGCGGGGCGCCCGGGGTGTGGTCGAAGCGGTTCAGCGGGCGCACGGACCTCGCGGGCGAGGCGCTGGACGCCGCGAACAATGCCGAGCTGTTGCGCCGGCTGGCGGGGGTGTCGGATCGGCGGGCGTATTACGAGTCCTGGGCCGTCTGGCAGGATGACGCGGGGGTGGTGACCGAGATGGGGCGGTGCAGTGGTCGCATTCTCGAGCACGCGGTGGGGGACGGAGGGTTCGGGTACGACCCGATCGTGTGGTCCGATGACCTCGGCTGCGGGTTTGGGGAGGCATCACCGGAGGCGAAGGCCGCGGTGAGCCATCGGGGCCGGGCCATGCGAGCCTTGCTGGCGCGTTTGGCGCGAGGTCGTTGACATCGGGAGTGACATCCTTACGTTTCCGACTCCCTCGCGGGGCGTAGCGTAGCCCGGTATCGCGCCTGCTTTGGGAGCAGGAGGTCGCCGGTTCGAATCCGGCCGCCCCGATTGTGCAGCCGAAGTTGTGGGGGGAGAGGGTGGGGCGTGGAAGCGCCAGTAGCTCAGTTGGATAGAGCAACAGCCTTCTAAGCTGTGGGTCGGGGGTTCGATTCCCTCCTGGCGCATGCGGTTGGAGGGCAGGTTGGCTCCCTTAGCTCAACTGGCAGAGCAAGCGACTCTTAATCGCTAGGTTGTAGGTTCGATTCCTACAGGGAGCATGGGCCGGCCGGTGTGGCCGGCCTGTGTTTTTTTGGCCCGGAAAGTTGGATGGGGGAGGGGGCTTGCGGATGGGTTCGGGCCTTGGTATGGTTGGTGCTCCCCGGGCCACTATGTTGTTCTGACGCAGTGGTTTGGGTGGGTTGACAGAAGCGTTACGGTTGGATATGATTTAAGGCTCCCGCAGACGCGGGACCAAAGCTGATTGAAAATCGAGAGTGAGCGTTCATGGATGTGCGAGGCGGACTCGTCGAGCCGGGAGCAGTCAGCGACCGGCGAGAGTAGAAAGTCTGACGTATATCAAGTGATTCGGACAGCTGTGATCTCGGAAGAGGTTGCAGTAGGACGAAA
>JAEUJL010000252.1 GCA_016794835.1 Gemmatimonadota bacterium
GACGCGAGCGGGTCCGGCTTGCCGTTCGGTCCCTCGGGGTTCACGTAGATGAGCCCCATCTGCACGGCCGCGAGCGGGTTCTCCAGCTCACGATCACCAGAGTAGCGCTTGTCGCCGAGCCACTCGGCTTCCGCTCCCCAGTAGATGTCCTGCTCGGGCTCCCAGACATCGGCCCGTCCGCCGCCAAAGCCGAACGTCTTGAGGCCCATGGATTCGATGGCCACGTTCCCCGCGAGGATCATCAAGTCCGCCCACGAGAGCTTGCGGCCGTACTTCGCCTTGATCGGCCACAACAGGCGACGTGCCTTGTCGAGGTTGCCGTTATCCGGCCAGGAGTTGAGCGGGGCAAACCGCTGCGTGCCGTTGCCGGCGCCACCGCGTCCGTCCGCGGTGCGATAGGTGCCCGCACTGTGCCAGGCCATGCGGATGAACAGGCCGCCGTAGTGGCCGAAATCCGCCGGCCACCAGTCCTGCGAATCGGTCATCAGCGCGTGGAGGTCCTTCACCACGGCGTCGAGGTCCAAGGTCTTGAACTCGGCGGCGTAGTCGAAGTCCGCGCCGTGGGGATCACCGGCCGGGGGGTTCTGGTGGAGGATGCCCAGCTTGAGCTGGTTCGGCCACCAATCACGATTGGAGCGGCCATGGCCCGCCGTGTGGGCGCCATGGTTGACCGGGCACTTGCCGGTCCCTTCGGTGGGGTGCGACATGATGCGATCTCGAGGCTGGGGGTGGGTGGACAGCGCGCGCGTCGGCCGGAGGGGCCCCGAGAGCGTCCGACTCGCGTAGCAATGTCATCCTACGGGGCTGAGCCATAGCTAACAACGGGTGCGTGGCTATAGCAGCCATAGTCAGTTACTATGGCTCGTATGGATAGCACCCTGTTCCGGGCGTTCCTGAAGACGGTGGACGAGGGGTCGCTGAGCCGCGCGGCCCGGGCGCTGGGGATCTCCCAGCCCTCGCTGACCCTCCAGATCCAGCGACTCGAGCGGCACTTTGGCGCGCCCCTGTTTCGGAGGCACGGCCGCGGGGTCGCCCCCACGGAGGCGGGGACGGCGCTCATCCCCAGGGCTCGGCGCATCCTCGAGGAGTTCCGGGAGGCGGAGGATGCGGTGCGGTCGCACGATGAGGCGCCGGCGGTGCTGCGGGTGGGGGTGATCCCGACCGTCGCGCCCTACCTCGTCCCCGATGCGCTGCGTCGCCTGCGGGAGAAGCACCCGGCGCAACGCGTGTCGATCCACGAGTCGCACAGCGCGGCCCTGATGCGGATGCTGGTCGATGGCGAGCTGGATGTGGCCATTGCGGCGCAGCCGTACCCCTTTGATCCCTCCCTGGTGGTGGACGCGTTAGGCGCTGACCCGCTCGTGGTCGCCGTCCCGACCCACCACCCGGCGGCACGCGCCGGAACCATCACCCTCGCGGAGCTGCGGGAGGCGCCGGCGATCACCCTCGACGCCGTGCATTGCCTCAGCGACCAGGTGGCGGAGTTCTGCAACCGACAGGGTATTCAGCTGGGCGTGACCTGCCGGGGAGCGCAGCTGGCCACCGTGCTGGAGCTGGTGGCCGCGGGGGTTGGCGTCTCCATTGTGCCGGCGATGGCCGCCGC
>JAEUJL010000268.1 GCA_016794835.1 Gemmatimonadota bacterium
CTGACGCTCAACCGCCCGGACGTCCTCAACGCCTTCAACCTCGCCATGGCGCGGGAGCTGCAGGAGGCGCTCGCTCACGCGGCAGGCGATCCCGGGGTGCGCGCCGTCATCCTCACGGGCGCCGGGCGGGGCTTCTGCGCCGGGCAGGACCTCGCCTCGGTCGACATGTCGCCGGGCGCGCCGCCGGTCGACCTCACGGCCTTCATCCGCGACCAGTACAACCCCGTGGTCACGCGGTTGCGGGAGATGCCCAAGCCCGTGATCTGCGCCGTGAATGGGGTGGCCGCCGGTGCCGGGGCAAACATCGCCCTCGCCTGCGACATCGTCCTGGCGGCGGCCAACGCGAGCTTCATCCAGTCGTTCGTGAAGATCGGGCTGGTGCCGGATAGCGGCGGCACGTGGACGCTACCACGCCTCGTCGGCCACGCGCGGGCGAGCGCCCTCATGCTCCTCGGAGACAAGCTGCCGGCAGCGACCGCGAAGGAATGGGGGCTCATCTGGGATGTGTGCGACGGCGCCGAGCTCGGCGATCGCGCGATGGCCCTGGCCACCATGCTCGCGAGCCAGCCGACGCGCGCCTTCGCCCTCACCAAGCAGCTGCTCAACACGTCGAGCACCAACGACCTCGCCACGCAGCTGGCCCTCGAGGAACGCCTGCAGGGTGAGGCGGGGCGCTCGGCCGACTTCACGGAGGGCGTGCGCGCCTTCCTGGAAAAGCGCGCGCCCAACTTCACGGGGCGATGACGATGGATCCCCGGGTCATTGGCGTGGTTGGGGCCGGCGCGATGGGCGCTGGCATCGCGCAGGTTGCCCTGCGCCACGGCCACAAGGTGGTGATGGGCGATACCAACGACGTGGCGATCGCGCGGGGCCGCGCGGCCATCGAGAAGGCGTTCCAGCGTGAGGTCGAGAAGCAGCGGATGACCGACGACCAGGCCGCCTCGGCGATGGCCATGTTGACCCTCGCCGACACGAGTCGCGGCATGGACCCGTTCGCGGGGTGCCAGGTCGTCATCGAGGCCATCATCGAACGGCTCGACATCAAGCAGCAATCGTTCCGCGCCCTGGAAGACGTCGTCAGCGACGGGACGATCCTGGCCACGAACACCTCCTCCCTCTCGATCGCGTCGATCGCCGGGGTCTGCGATCGTCCGGAGCGGGTGCTCGGCGTGCACTTCTTCAACCCGGCGCCGGTGATGCCGCTGGTCGAGATCGTGCCCGGCCTGCGCACGTCCCCCGCCGTGGTGGCGGAGGCGCGCGGCCTGGTCGACGGGTGGGGCAAGACCACCGTCGCCGCGGCGGACACACCGGGGTTCATCGTCAATCGCATTGCGCGGCCCTTCTACTCGGAGGCCCTGCGCGTGTACGACGACGGCGAGGCGGACATGGCGACCATCGACTGGGCCATGCGGGAGATCGGCGGGTTTCGCATGGGGCCGTTCGAGCTGATGGACTTCATCGGCCACGACGTCAACTACCTGGTGACGGAAAGCGTGTGGACGGCCATGTATTACGACCCGCGCTACAAGCCCTCGCTGACGCAGAAGCGGCTGCTCGAGGCCGGGTTGCTGGGCCGCAAGTCGGGGCGTGGCTTCTACGACTATGCCGAGGGGGCTGCCCGCGAGGTGCCCACCACCGATCGGGAGGCCGGCGAGCGGATCTTCCACCGGGTGCTCGCCATGTTGGTGAACGAGGCCGCCGACGCCGTGCACCTGCGCATCGCGAGTGCGCCGGACGTTGAGCTGGCGATGACGCGTGGCGTGAACTACCCGCGCGGCCTGCTGCAGTGGGGGAATGCGGTCGGCCCGGAGCGACTCCTCGGGATCCTGGAGGCCTGCCACGCGGCGTCCCCCGATGGGCGGTATCGTCCCAGCCCGCTCCTGCGGCGGTGCGTCGAACGCCAGACACCCTTGCCCACATGACCGACAGCCCACAGGCGCTCGCCGAGCGCGTGCTGGCCCGGATGCTCGAGGGGGATGCGCTCTCGGCATGGCTCGGGCTCGAGGTGTTGGCGATCGCGCCGGGACAGTCCACCTGCCGGATGACGGTCCGCCCGGAGATGGTGAACGGCTTTGGCGTCTCGCACGGGGGGATCGTCTTCTCCTTCGCGGATTCCGCCTTTGCCTTCGCCTGCAATACCCATGGCCGGGTGACGGTGGCCGTGGACAACTCCATTACCTACCCAGCGGCGATCCACCCGGGCGATGTGCTGACCGCGGTCGCCGAGGAAGAGGCCGCCTCGAACCGGCTCGGCTACTATCGCGTGGTCGTGCGGAACCAGCACGGCGCGATGGTCGCGTCGTTTCGCGGGACGGCGTATCGCACGAACAAGCCCCACTTTCCAGAGGATGCATGACGGACGCGTATGTGATTGATGGTGTGCGCACCGGGATCGGGGCGCATGGTGGCTCGCTGGCGGGGGTCCGCCCCGATGACCTCGCCGCGCACGTGCTGCGCGCCCTGGTGGCGCGCCATCCCTCGCTGGATCCTGCGGCGATTGCCGACGTGGTGATGGGGTGCGCGAACCAGGCGGGCGAGGACAACCGGAACGTGGCGCGCATGGCCCTGCTCCTGGCGGGGATCCCGGAATCGGTGCCGGGGGAAACGGTGAATCGCCTCTGTGCCTCCGGGTTGAGCGCGGTCGCCAGTGCCGCCCGCGGGATTCGCTCGGCCGAAGGCGACGTCTACCTCGCGGGCGGCGTCGAGAGCATGACGCGCGCCCCGTACGCCGTCTCCAAGAGCGGCACGGCGTGGGGCCGCGACGCCCAGATGTTCGACACCTCGCTCGGCTGGCGCTTTGTCAACGCGCGGATGCAGGCCGAGTACGGGATCGACTCGATGGGACAAACCGCGGAGAACGTCGCGGAGCTGCTCGGGATCTCCCGCGAGGACCAGGACGCGTTCGCGCTCCGGTCGCAGCAGAAGGCGGTGGGTGCCCGGGACGCGGGGCGGCACGCCCTCGAGATCCTTCCCGTGCCGGTCGCCGGGCCAAAGCGGGGGACCACCGTCGAGTATGCTGCCGACGAGTTCATCCGCCCGGAGTCGTCGCGTGAGGGGCTGGCGAAGCTCAAGCCGGCGTTTCGCACGGACGGCAAGGGGTCGGTGACCGCCGGCAACGCCTCCGGGATCAACGACGGGGCGTGCGCGCTCCTCGTGGCGTCCACAGCCGGAGCGAGCCGCCATGGCCTGGTGCCGATGGCGCGCATCGTGGCGACCGCCGCCGCCGGGGTGGCGCCCCGCGTGATGGGGCTCGGGCCGGTGCCGGCCACGCGCGCGGTCCTCGCGCGGACGGGGCTGTCGCTCGACGACCTGTCCGTCATCGAGCTGAACGAGGCGTTCGCGGCCCAGTCCCTGGGGTGCCTCCGGGAGCTGGGGATCGCGGATGACGACCCGCGCGTGAATCCCAACGGGGGCGCCATCGCCCTCGGTCACCCGTTAGGCATGTCGGGCGCACGGCTCGTCCTGACCGCCGCGCACGAGCTGCAGCGCACCGGAGGACGTTATGCCCTGTGCACCATGTGCATCGGCGTGGGGCAGGGGATGGCGATGATCCTCGAGCGCTGCTGATCGTGGCCAACGTCTTCGCGTTCAATGGCTATGTGCCGGTGGTCCACGAGACGGCCTTCATCCACCCCAACGCCACGGTGACGGGAAACGTGGTGATCGGGCGGGACGTGTATGTCGGTCCCGGGGCGGCGATTCGCGGTGACTGGGGGGCCATCGAGATCCGGGACGGCTGCAACGTGCAGGAGAACTGCACGATCCATGTGTTCCCGGGGGCGACGATGGTCCTCGAGGAAGGCGCGCACATCGGCCATGGGGCGGTCATCCACGGCGCGAACATCGGCCGGAACGTGCTGGTGGGGATGAACGCGGTCGTGATGGACAATGCGCAGGTCGGGGCCAATGCCATCATCGGCGCGCTCACCTTCGTCCCCGGCGAGACCGTCGTGCCGGAGCGCACGGTCTTTGCCGGGAACCCCGGAAAGGTGATCAAGGCGGTCTCCGACGAGATGTTGGCCTGGAAGACCGCGGGGACGCGCCTGTATCAGCAGTTGCCGGCCGACTGTCACGCCTCGCTGCGGCCGGCGGAGCCGCTGCGCGAGGTCCCGCCTGACCGCCCGCCGCAGGACCCGAAATACGCGACGTGGAAGAAGACCCGGGGAGGGTCCTGACCGGGTCGGTACGCGAGGCGAGCGGCCCGTCGGGCGCTCATGGACCGTTAGGCAGGTTCGGAGAGCACGTTCCCCGGACGACCGAGCGTCAGCGAGGGAAGATCCGGGGCCCAGTGTCTGATTGCCGCGATCCACACCTCGTTCGCGACCCGCCGGTCGCGCGTCCTTGCCGGCGGATGGTTCAGGGGATAAGTCCCCTGCGACCTCAGCCCCGACTCGATGCGTCGCTCCGTGGTATCCCAGGCCCTCCTCGTGGTGTCGGCCCTTTCCACCGTCCTCCACGCCCAGGGCGACTCCACACGACGGACGGCGCCGGACAGCGACCTGCCGCTGATCCCGACGCGTGCCCTCCAGTTCACGACCGAGGAGGGGACCTGGCTGTCGCTCGACCTCTCCCCGGACGGCCGGACCATCGTCTTCGACCTGCTCGGTGACCTGTACACGCTCCCCGTGAGCGGTGGTCAGGCGACCCGCATCACCAGCGGGTCCGGCTTTGATGGCCAGCCACGCTTCTCGCCCGACGGGCGCACGATCGTGTTTGTCAGCGATCGCTCCGGGAGTGAGAACCTCTACACCGTGGATCCCGACGGACGCAACCTCCGGGCGCTCACCACGGGCCGGGGCCAGTCGTACATCTCGCCGGAGTGGGCGCCAGACGGTGACTACATCGCCGTGACGCGCGGGGGCGACCTGTGGCTCTACCATCGCAACGGCGGCAGTGGCCTTCGCCTGACCGGCCAGGCGCCGCCGGCGGCAGGTGGCGGGCCCGGGGGAGGGGGCAATGCCCCGAGCAACTTCATGGGTGCGGCGTTCACGCCGGATGGCCGCTACATCTACGCCGGGGCCCGGACCGGGCCGGCGGGCTACAACCAGATGATGGGCTCCTCGCAGGTCGTGCTGTACGATCGCGAGACGGGCCGGGTCGCCACTCGCACACTCAACCTCGGCAATGCCGTCCGGCCGGCGGTGAGCCCCGACGGGAAGTGGCTCGCCTACGCCTCGCGACAGATGGCTGTCACCGGCCTCAAGGTGCGCGACCTTGCCACCGGCGATGAACGCTGGGTGGCGATGGACATCCAGCGCGATGATATCGAGTCACGCGGCTCGCGGGACTTGCTGCCCGGGTACTCCTGGACGCCGGACTCGCGCGCGATCGTCCTGGCCCACCACGGCAAGATCTGGCGGCTCGATGTCGCCACGGGAAAGCAGGACCCCATCCCGTTCACCGCGCGCGTGGACCAGATGCTGGGTGAGCTGGTGGCCTTTGAGTACCCGGTCAACGACTCGGTCCTCACCGTGCGGCAGGTGCGCGGGGCGCGACCGTCGCCCGATGGCAAGCGGCTGGCATTCTCCGCCCTCGACCGTGTCTACGTCATGGACCTGCCCTCGGGGACGCCGCGGCGCCTGACGAGTGCCACCGAGGGCGAGCATGCCCCGGTCTGGTCGCCGGATGGTCGCTCGATCGCCTACGTCACCTGGACCGAGGAGGGGGGCGAGATCATGCGCATCCCCGCCGAGGGCGGAACGCCCCAGCGCCTGACGACGCAGACCGCCTACTACGACGACATCGCCTGGTCGCCGGATGGCGCACGCATCGTCGCCCAACGCGCGCCGCGCACGCAGCGCGCGATGGTCAACGACGAGATCAACCCCAAGCTGGTAATCACGGACCTCGTCTGGATCCCGGCGACGGGGGGCGCGGCCACCTTCATCACGTCGCTCACCAACGCCGGCCGCCCGCACTTCACCAATGAGGGCTCGCGGATCTACTACCAGGAAGGCAACGACGGGCTGGTCTCCGTGCGGTGGGACGGCACGGATCGCAAGGCGCACCTGCGGCTGACCGGATTCGCCGCCCCGGGTGGGGGCGGGAACGCGCAGCCGCGGCAGGCGCAGGAGATGTTCATCTCCCCGGATGGCAGCCGCGTGCTTGCCCTCGTGGACAACAAGGTGTTTGCCGGTCCCCTCCCGGTGACGGGCGGGACCACGCCGGTGATCTCCGTCCAGCAGCCCGCAGGTGGGGCCGTGCCGGTCCGGCGCCTGTCGCGCATCGGGGGCGACTTCCTCGGCTGGATGCCGGACTCCCGCGGGGTCTACTACTCGCTCGGGCGGGCCTTCTTCCAGTATGACCTCGCGCGGGCGGAGGCCCTGGCCGCCGACTCCGCGCGCAGCACCACGCGTCCTGCCCCCGGGACGCCCGCCCGGCCTGTCTACGACGCCACGCGGACCGACATCACCATCACGGCGGTGAAGGACCGTCCGTCCGGGAGCGTCCTCCTCCGCGGGGGACGGATCATCACGATGAAGGGCGACGAAGTGATCGCCCGCGGGGATGTGCTCGTCACCAACAACCGGATTGCCGCCGTGGGCCCGTCGGGCCGCGTGCGGGCCCCCGCCGGGACGCGCACCATCGATGTCTCGGGGAAGACCCTCATGCCGGGGCTGATGGACATCCACGCGCACATGTGGCCGCAGTGGGGCGTGCACTCGCCCCAACCCTACATGTACACAGCGAACCTGGCCTACGGGGTGACGACGACCCGCGATCCCCAGACGTCGCAATCCGACGTGGTCAGCTACGGGGACGCCGTGGAGGCCGGGCAGATCCTCGGTCCTCGCGTGTACGCGACCGGCCCCGGCATCTTCGCCTGGGAC
>JAEUJL010000360.1 GCA_016794835.1 Gemmatimonadota bacterium
GAGATCGTCGCCGCGCCGGGCGCTCGCCTCGAGGTCGGCGCCACCTTCGATGGACGCTACGAGATCCGGCAGCTGCTCGGCGCCGGCGGGATGGGCACCGTCTATCGCGCCGTGGACCGCGAACTGGGCGAGACGGTCGCACTCAAGACACTTAGCGGCGCCTCGCTCGCCGAGGGGCGCGGGCCGGCCCTCGATCGGTTCCGCGAGGAGATCCGCCTCGCGCGGCGCATCAGCCATCGCAACGTTGTGCGCACGCACGACCTCGGCGTCGTCGACGGCACGTACTACCTCACGATGGAACTCGTCGACGGTCGCTCGCTCGAGGATGTCCTCGCCCAGGAGGGCACGCTCTCCCCGCGCGCGGTCCACTCGATCGCCGTGCAGGCCCTGCGCGCGCTGGATGCGGCCCATGCGGTCGGCGTGGTGCATCGCGACATCAAGCCACCCAACCTGCTCCTCGACGGCAGCGGCCTGCTCAAGGTCACCGACTTCGGGATTGCACGACTCGCCGATGCCGGTGGCCGGGCGGGCAAGCTCACCGCCACGGGGATGGTGGTGGGGACTCCGGCGTACATGGCGCCCGAGCAGCTGGCCGGTGAGGCGGTGGATGCGCGGGCCGACCTCTACGCGTTAGGCGCCGTGCTCTATGAGTGCCTCACGGGCAAGTCACCGCACGAAGGGCTCGGGTTGATGCAGCTCTTCGCCCGCGCCCAGCAGGGTACACCGGCGCCCGATGTGCGGGCCGAACGTCCGGACACGCCGGCCGGCCTCGCCGAGGTGGTTCGGCAGGCCCTCTCCCCGCGCGCCGCCGGGCGCTACGCGAATGCCCAGGCCATGCTCGACGCCCTCGAGGCCACCGCGTAGTGGCGTGTATCTGCTGTTCGGGTAGCACGTTCCCCGGACAAGGGAGCGGACGCGACCGCTGATCCGGGGTCCAGTGTCTTTTCGCTGCGACCCGGAATAGGCTCACGGCCCACGAGTCGACGTCGCACGACTGCGGGAGGGAAGCGTCTCCGGGCGAGACGTCCCCTGTCCGGACCCGTGTCGATGCCCTAGGATGGACGCATGATCTCGCTCATGCACGCCCGACGCGTCGGGCTGGTGGTTCTCCTCGGGTTGGCTTCCGCGCGCTCGTCGGCCGGGGCGCAGGCGTCGTCATCCCCGCGAGCCCCGACCGCGGCGCAGCTCCGCGCCATCCTGCGCAATCCGGCACATCCACACTGGAAGGCGAAGGCGCCGGACACGGTGCAGTTCGACATGGAGACGTCCAAGGGGACAATGACCGTCGAGTTGATTCGCGCCTGGGCCCCGCATGGCGTCGACCGGTTCTACAACCTCGCCCGCGCGGGCTTCTACGACGACCAGCGCTTCTATCGCGTGATCCTGCGGTTCATTGCCCAATTCGGCATTGCCGCCAACCCGCTCGTCAACAACACCTGGGGAAGCCGCAAGCTGCCGGTGGACTCCGTGCGCACAAGCAACACGCGCGGGACGATCACGTTCGCCCAGTACAACCCCGGGAACCGGACCACCAACGTCTTCATCAACCTCTCGGACAACGCCGCGCTCGACACCCTCGGCTTTGCCCCGATCGGGCGCGTGATCGGCGGGATGGAGGCGGCCGACTCGCTGCACTTCGGCTATGGGGAGCTCCCGTCGTCGCCGGCCCCGTTAGGCAACCCCAAGCGACTCTACGCCGAGACCAACAAGTTCCTGGACGCCGAGTATCCCAAGCTGGACCGCATCCTCCGGGTGGTGTTGCGCGAGGCGCCGAAGCCGGGTCCCGCGCCGGCCACCGGAAGGCCATAAGCGGCCGACGACGGGGCGGGGAGCGTCAGGCGTACAGCCGGTCCGGGTCGACCTCCGCCAGCTCAACGAACAACTGGGCGAGGGCGGAGGTGACGTCCTCGACATAACGCGCCCCCTTCTCGGCGCTGGCCCGCGATGGATCCCCGACGCCGGTGTCGTCGGTCACCTGCGTCCAGCGCCGGGGAGTCCAGGCCCACCCCTCACGCATCCCCTGCACGGTGGCGGACCGCGCCGCACCCGGCCCGGCCTCGCTGAGGGGGCGGACCAGCTCCGGGGCCAGATGCAACATCACGCTGGTCTCCAGCTCGCCCCCGTGGTCGCCCGGCGCATCGAAGTACGCACGGGGGTCGCGCACCTGGTACCAGTTGACCTGGACGAGCACGATGCGGGTGGACGGTTGCAGCTCGCGGATGATCTGCCGGAAATCATTGCCCCCGTGGCCATTGAGGATGACGAGGGCGCGGATGCCATGAGGCTCGAGGGAGTGGATCACGTCGCGCAGGACGGCCGCTTGCGTCGACGGGTTCATGTTGATGCACAGCGGAATGTTGAGCTGCCCGGTCTGCACGCCAAACGGGATCGCCGGCAAGCGCACCACTGGTGCCCCCCGCGCCGACGCGGCCTCGACCGCGCGCGCGCCGATCGAC
>JAEUJL010000408.1 GCA_016794835.1 Gemmatimonadota bacterium
TGAACGGCCAGTTCGGCTTCCTGCTGGGCCAGGTCGAGGGGAACCCGGTGCTGACGCAAGGCGCACGCGAGCGTTTGGTCGAACTGGAACGTCTCTGGCGGCTGCTCCGCTCGGATGTCGACGCGCTCGAGACCGACGTCGATCAATTCAACCAGCTGCTCACACGACTCAAGGTCGACGTCGTGATCGGCAAGAAGAAGGGCGCGATCATGTAGTGCTGGAACGCAAAGAGCGGAGGACGGTGTAGCCGTTCCTCCGCTCTCGGAAAGTTCCCTCGAGGCGCCGGCGCTCCACTCACCGGCGCTTCCGTCGTCTGCCGTCTACCGCCCCACCTGCTCCGCCGAGCGCGCCTGCACACCGATCGGCTGCGCGGGTCCCTCACTGAGCAACTTGGCCTGAAAGCGCTGGGCCTCGCCGACGCGCTCCACCTCGATCGCGATCGCATCGACGGCCTGCTCCAACCGTTCCATGCGGAGGTCCGCCTCCGGGTCGCGGAGCGGAGCGGGCTTCGCCCGGGTGCGCAGCAGGATGAGCCGGATCGCCGCAAAGGCCAGGACAATCGTCGTCGTGACCCCGGCGAATTCCCCTACATCGGAGTTCCAGAAGCCGGGATTGGACCGCCCGTCAGGCTGCGTGGTGCCGGCCTCCCGGGGGGCCAGGGCCAGCTCCCGGCCGGTGGTCTGGATGTCGCGCTCGATCTGGGCGATGCGCTCGTCCAGGACCTGGAGACGCTCGCGGATCCCCGGGATCGCAGCCTCGGGGGCGGTCTTCAATTGCTCGACCAGCTCCTCCCGGCGCCCTTCCGCTGACGTGAGCTGGCTCGATAGCTCGGATCGCGCCTGCCGGAGCCGCGCAACGTCCGATGCGGACAGGGTCCGCATCTCGGCGGGAGAGCCAGCGACCCCCGGGGCGCCCGGGGCCGCGGGGGGCGGCGGGGCCTGCGCTTCGACTTGGTCGACGTTCGTCATGTCGGGAATGTACGCGACTGCTTCGCGGGGGGTTTCCGCCGCACTTCGGACCCCCGGAATCGACCGGGGGGGTTGCGGACTTGACAGAATGACCTTAGCATTGTCGGGCCGGTGACAAATCGCGGACCGGTGCAGGTGACCTCGGGGCCCTCGCTAGCGCGTCGGCCTTTTCTTTTTTTCAGCACGGGAGCACGATCGAATGCGCACGACGGGAACGGTCAAGTGGTTCAACGACGCGAAGGGCTTTGGCTTCATCACTCCGGAAAGCGGCGAGAAGGACTGCTTCGTCCATCACTCCGCCATCCAGATGAAGGGCTTCAAGTCCCTCCAGGAAGGCGAGCGGGTGGAGTTTGACATCGTCCAGGGCCAGAAGGGACCGGCCGCGGAGAACGTCACCAAGATTGGTGGCTAACCATGGCTGAGGTCACGCTGGCTGAAGGCGACAATGTTGAACGTGCCCTGCGCACGTTCAAGAAGCAGGTGCTCCGCGCGGGGATCCTCAAGGAACTTCGCCGTCGGCGCCACTACGTGAAGCCTTCCGAGGCCCGCCAGCTCAAGGCCGCTGCCGCTCGTCGTCGCGTCCGCACCAAGAAGTAGCAGACGCTGCACCGTGCTGGAAGAACGAAGAGGGGCGTGCTCATTCGAGCGCGCCCCTCTTGCTTTACCCGTCCCCAACGCGCGACAACCCGCTACGCGACTACCTCGTCGTAGACCTCGGGCACAAAGCCGACCAGCAGGGTCCGCCCCCGCCGTACCGTCGGCGCCCGCAGGTTGCCGGACGGCCCAAGCAGCGCCGCGAGGACCTCGGCACGCGCCGGCTTCTCCTTCATCTTGACGCGGACGACCTTGGTGCCGCGCATGGAGATGATCTCATCCACCCCGCCGGCGAGCGCCAGCGCCTCGGCTTCACCGTAGCGGACCTTCTTCGCGTCGACCCGTTCGCGAATCTCGACGTCGTGACGTCCCAGGAACTCCTGGGTGCGGGCGCAGGTGGTTCAACCAGGGCGGAGATACGCCCAATCCAGGGTGCGGTCCTTTCGCGGCATCGTCCGGTCAGTGAGCGCGGGCCCTTCCCCGCGACGCCGGGATTCTACCCAGACGTGCGGCCGCGCGGACCCCCACGGCTACATCTTCGTGGGCGCGTGTGGCGATGCGGGCATGACCGGCGCGGTCCCGTGCCCGGATTCCGGTCGCACCCCGCGAGACTCCAGCATCCGTCGCGCGGAATCCGCGAGCGCGGAGTCCCCGAGCATGTTGGCCGCCATCGAGATCCCCCACCAGGCCGCCGGGTGCCCGGGGGCGGCGGCGAGCGTCGCCTGGTAGGCCTCGAGCGCCCCGCGATAGTCGTCGGCGGCGAAGCGGGCGTTCGCCGTGTCGATCAGTGCCTGGGCTTCCGGCGGCAGCGTCGTCGCGCGGGTCACCGGGACGTGGCCATCTGGCAACGCCGCCAACGCGGAGGAATCAGGGACCGCCGCCTCGGGACGCGCGCACGCGGCAACGAGGGCGACAACAGCGGGGAGCAGCAGGAATCGCATGCGGAGGACCGATCGAGGTTGGCGCAATCTCGCACCGGTTGCCCCCGCATTGGAGAGGGACGCCCCCACGGAACGTGTCAGGGTTCTTCCCCGCGCGGCGCCCAGGGCTATTCTCCTGCCGTGACCCCGACCTCCTCCGGCCGCTCGACCTTTGCCACGCGTTTTGGCACGGCGATGACCCTGATCGGCGTCGCGGTTGGGCTCGGCAACGTGTGGCGCTTTCCCTACCTGGTCGGGAAGTTCGGCGGTGCGGCCTTTGTGGTCCTCTATGTCGCCGCCGTCATCCTCGTGGGGGT
>JAEUJL010000439.1 GCA_016794835.1 Gemmatimonadota bacterium
CCGATCACCCACGTCGGCCATGTGGCCACCTCAGGTCCCGCCGTGAACGCGGGCGCGACGCCGTGTCCTTCGGCGCACGCGAGCAGCGCCGCGCCGAGCATCGACGCGATCGCCCCACGCCTCATGGCAGGACGAGGCGACCGGAGGGAACGCCGTCCGCGCGCAAGGTGATGGTGCGCGGGATCCCCGGTCCCCCATCGCCGAACGCATCGCGATAGGGGCGGAGCACGAAGGGACGCTCGGTCGTGATCGCCTCGCCCCGGTCCGAGGCGGGCTCAATGGTGATCACATGGGTCCAACGGCCCACGCCACGCGCGTCCTTCTCGCGGAGGTTCAACGGGAGGGACAGCCCCGCCGGCAAGGGATAGCCGAGGGGATTGGAGATCCAGTCGTCGCCCGGGAACTCCTCCTCACCGGCCGTGAGGAAGTCGCGCACACCACTGAACGCGCCCCAACCCGTGTCGTCGCGTCGATTGACCGCGCCGGTGGCGTCCGGGGTGAACTTGCCGTACGACAGCCAGATCGCACCGACCTGGTCGATGTCCCGCACCATCCACCCCTCGTAGACCCAACCGGGCTGCAGCTGGGCGAGGCGCACCCACATGTCGTTCTGCGGCAGCGTGCGGGGCGTCATGTTGAACAACCACACCCCCGATTCCTCAAAGGACGGGTATCCCCGTTCCGCGTTGTCGCTCGGGGAGAACATCGTGAACTGTCCCGGGGCGCGCTGCACCTCAACACCGTCGAGGGTGAGGGCCCCCGTCACGGTGAGGTCGACACTGGCGCCGCGCCGCGCCCCGTGCAGGAGGGTGAATCGCGACGGGGCAGCGTCCTGGTCGTTGGGCGGTTCCCAGGTGACGAGGACCCGTGACGCGCCCGCCGGGAGGGAGAGCTCGACCCCCGTGGCGGGGAAGGCGGCGGCCACCCCCATCCGCGTCGCGCCCCCGTCCGCCCCGACCGACCAGACCTCGTAGCGGCCGTCCGTCGCCGCGAGCGCCGGGAGACCAACGATGGAAAGCAGCGCACGCCGGTCTGTGTCGCCGCCGGCCGACGTCGCGTCACTCCCGCAACCGGCCAGGAGGCACAGCCAGATCGCGCGCGCCGACTTCGCCATGCCTATTGGTCCGGGCCCCCGGTGCCCCCGTCGCCATCGGGTGGGGTGGATCGCCCAAACCAACCCTTGGAGACGAAGAAGGAGACCACGGCGACCACCGCACCGCCCACGGCCAGGATCGTCCGCTTCCGCGACATCCGTCGCTCTTCCGTGAGCACGACGTCGCTGCGCGGGACCCGGACACGGATCCGGTCGACGCTGGTGGGGCGCAGCCGCAGCTGGGTGACCATCATCGCGTCGACCACGAGCACATCCGCGTCGACCGAGACGAGGACCCCCTCGATCCGCACGACGCCCGGCCCGAGAACCGGGGCGAGCGCGACGCGCCCGGTGTCATTGATCTCGAGGGCCACACGCACGCCCGGTGCGGGATCCGCGCGCACCGGGACGTACTGGAAGCACGCCGTGAACAGCTGCAGGATGACCAGTGCCAGCGCCACCGGGCGCCTGGACCGGCGCATCATCCACCCCGCAGGTTGGGGTTCGAGTTCCGCTCGTTCAGCGAGATCGGGACGCACTTGTCGCGCGTCTCGAGGAAGCTGTTCTTGATGGGCGCGGCCTCGCCGTTCCAGCGGCGGAGGTCCCAGAAGCGACGGCTCTCCAGCCAGGTGATCGCTCCCCGCTCCCTCTGTAGGATCGGCCACGCCTGCGCCGCAGTCGTCGCCGTCAGTGGCGGCAACGGCGTGTTTGCCGTGTTCTGGAAGGCACGCGCCTGGTTGATGAGTGCCATCGCGCCGGTCACGTCATTGGCGCGCAGCGCGGCTTCCGCGCGCAGCACGAGCATCTCGGTTCCCTTCACCAGCGGGATGTCCGCGGCGAGGGTGGTGTACTTGCGCTGGCGGAAGAAGGTGGTGCGCCCGTCCTGGCCCACGGCGAGGGCACCGCTCGTCGTCTTCACGCTATCCCACGGCACGCGCGGGTCACGGAAGACCTGGGCCCACTGGGTGTTGAAGACCGTGTACTCCGACCGGGTCGTCGTCTCGAAGGCCAGGTCGTTGTTCTCGGCGACCGTGTTGGTCGAGAACGGCGCAACAAACACGTAGGAGGTGGGAACCAGGGCCGCGTCAGCCGCTGCCTCGGTCCACTTGCCCTGCCAGGCGCGCACCGAAGCCCGGCCGCCGTATGCCACGCGGAGGAGTGAGTCACGAATCGCCCCGGTGAGGCCGGAGGCAATGCGCACCGCCTCGGAGAACGACGCCTCCGCACGGGCGAAGTGCACCTTGTTGTCCTGTGCAGGGCCGCCATCGATGACCGCGCTGCAGACCGCCTCACCCAGCAACCGGTTCGAGAGCCCGGCGTAGATGTTGGCGCGAGCGGCGAGGGGGCTGGTGTCGAAGCCCGTCCCCAGGACGGCCTTCATGCGCGTGATCCCGGACTCGGCCACCCATCGCGCGCGATGCATGTCCCCCCACATGCCGTTGACGTCTTCCGGCCGCACGATGCCGCGGTTGAAGAGCCCCTCGTTGGTGTAGCTCCCACCGTGGTAGAGCTCATCCGCCATGATCGCCAACGCCTGCGCGGTGACGTCCATGGCCCGGGAGAGGTCGAACGACATCCCGGTCACGAGCCCGGGCATGGCCGACGCCTTGTCCAGGTCAGCGTCATTGATGGGACCGGGGTTGGACACGTCCAACGAATTGCAGCCGACCAGCAGGGCCGCACCAACCAGGTGCAGCGCGCGGCGAGATACAGAGAGAGTCGTCATGATCGGTTACCAGTTGGCGCGGAACGACAGCTGGAACGAGCGCAGCTGTGGGAGCTGGTAGTACTCGCGGCGGCCCACCTGGGAATCGGCCTGGTCCGCCGACTCCGGGTCGAGGCCGGAATAGTCCGACGAGTAGAAGAGGTTGCGTCCGGAGAAGGTCAACGACGCTCCCTGGACCCCGCGCACCCAGCGGCTGGGGAGGCGGTAGGTGGCCGTCACATAACGGAGCCGGAAGAAGTCCGCCTTTTCCACCCAGGCATCGAAGTACTGCTGCGTGCGATCCACCGCACAGCGCGTCCGCTCCAGGGCGGTGAGGTCGGCCAGCGGCGCCGTGGTGTTGCCCTTGATCGCCGCCACCATCTTCCCCTGCGCGGCAAAGCAGGGCCGCCAGTTGCCGCGGAGGGCGTTCTGGTAGCCGACGGCGTTGATGTTGCTCGCGCCGAGCTGGAACTCCCCGAGGCCGTCGATCGTGAGCCGGTCCCACAGCGTCAGCGTCGAGCCCAGGCCGTAGACACGGTCCGGGAAGGTCTGGCCCAGGAAGACGTTCGTGTCCGAGAGGATGGGAGCAGCGAGCGCATTCGCGTTCTTGACCTGCCGGGCGAAGAGCGAGGTCACCGGATATCCCTTCCTGACCTCGGTGAAGGTGCCACCCGCGGAGATCAGGGGCTCGTCGCCAAGGTCCGTCGCCTCGCTCTTGGTGTGCGTCAGGTTGAGGCGGCCGCGCCAATCGAGCTTCGCGCGACGGATGAACCCGACCTCGGTGCGCACCTCGAGTCCCTGGTTGTGGACTTCCCCGAGGTTCTCGAGTTGCCGGTTGAGGAAGCCCTGGGAAGGCGGGTACCGCACCTGGATGAGGGCGTCGGTCGTGCGCGTGTCGAAGTACGTCAGGTCCATCGACATGCGGCCGGCCCACGCGCTGGCCTCGAAGCCGAGTTCCATCTCGCGGGTACGCTCAGGGCCCAACTGCGTGTTGCCGAGCTGGTTCGGCGAGAACCCCGGCTTGGCTTCATCGCCTGCGATGGGATCCCACGTGCGGACGGCGTCAAACGCGCCGGGTGCCTTGCCGGCGTCGCCCACGGCCGCACGGAGCTTGAAGGTCTCGAACGACTCGCTCGGCCAGAAGTCGTG
Organism: Gemmatimonadota bacterium; assembly: GCA_016794835.1. GTDB lineage: Bacteria > Gemmatimonadota > Gemmatimonadetes > Gemmatimonadales > Gemmatimonadaceae > RBC101. The sequence goes on from JAEUJL010000439.1 coordinate 3,948, forward strand.
GTCGGAGAGGACATACGACACGCCGAGCTTCGGGTACGCCTGCAGCCCGAAGTCCTGGCCGAACGCGCTGTTGCCGTCCACACGCAGGCCGGCCGTGATGAACGCCCGGTCCTTCCACCCGATCTGTTCCTGGAAGAAGAGCCCGGCGTTCACGACCTTGCGCCGGGTGTCCGCGGTGACGGTGCGGCGCGCGGCCGAGGTCAGCACCGGGGCGCCCGGGCCGGAGAACTCATCGGCGGTCACGCTCGTGCTCAGCAGGTTGTCCTGGAACAGCTGCCCACCGAACGAGGTGGAGGTGGTCAGGCTCGAGCCGAAGTCCTTCTTCATCGTCGTGGCGTAGTCCACCGACAGGAACTGGCGCGTCCAGTCCCCCTCGATGAGCTGCCCGACCGCGTTGCGCAGGTGGCCGAACGGGATGGTGGAGCGGTTCTCGACATTGTTGTAGTCGAACCCGATCGTCAGGCGGTTCGTCCACCATTCGGCCGGTGCGTAGTTCAGGGCCAGCCCGGAGATGTAGTGGTCCGTCTTGGTCGTGGTATTGATGTCCAGCGCCGCGCGATTGTTCATGCACACGGTGACCGCCGAGGAGCATCCACTGCCGCGATAGTTGCCCGCGGTGCCACGGGCGACATTGAGGAGGAAGCCGTTGGCGAGGTTGCCGTCCGCAATCCACTGCTGGTTGCCGCGCTGGTACGACGGGTTGAGCTGGATCTCGAGCGTTGAGGTGGGGCGGAACGTGAAGTTGCCGCGGAACCCACCGGTGCGGTACCGGCTGGTCTCGAGCACCCCGGCCTCATCCGAGACGTTGCCGGCGAGCTGGTACTGCATCAGCTCACTGCCGCCGCCCACGGACGCCGAGTACTTCGAGACCGCGCCGGTCTTGACCCACTTGTTGCTCGACGGGCAGGTGGCGTCCTCGAACTTGACCTGCTGCCCGAACGTCGCGCTCGTGGTCACCACGTCGAGGCCGTACATGTTGGGACCACGGCACTCCTTGAGGAACACGGCCGTGGGGTCACCCTTCACGTTGAGGTAGTCGAGGTCGTTCGTTCCCCCCGTGACATCGATGTTCCACTGCGGCTTGCCGCTCCGGCCGCGCTTCGTGAAGATCTGGATGACCCCGCCAGACGCCTCGGTGCCGTACAACGTGGTCGCCGCGGCGCCCTTCACGACCTCGACGCGCTCGATGTCCTCGGAGCGGATGTCATTGAGCGGCAGCATCGTCTGGCGCGCGTTCGCCGCCACCGGGGTGTTCCCTGAGTAGATGCGGACGCCATCGACGTAAATAATCGGGTTGTTGCTCTGGGAGATGGAGTTCGTGGCCCGCAGGCGAATCACCCCACCCGCGCCCGGCTGCCCGGAGTTGGCGAGGACCGTCACCCCCGGCGTCTGTGCCGCAAGCAGCTGCTGCGCGTTGGCGACAGGGGCATTCTGGATCGCCTCGGCCGAGATCGTCGCCATCGAGTTGGTGATCTCCTTGCGCCGGACGTCGCCGGTGGCGGTGACCACGACCTGTTCGAGCGAGACCGGCGCTTCCTTCACCACCAGGTCGACCGTGGCGGTCTGGCCAGCCTGCACCGTGACATTCGCGGTCGCCGGGGAGAACCCGATCCGCTGGACCCGGATGACGCGTGGCCCGGCCGGGACCCCGGTGATGCGGTACTCCCCGACATCATTGGTCTGGGCGCCGGCCTGTGTGCCCACGACGGACACCATGGCGTTGGCGAGGGGCCGACCAATGCCCTCCACCGTCACCTTGCCCTGGACCATCCCGGTTTGCGCGGCCTGTGCGGGGCCGAGTGTTGGAGCAAGCGCGGCGACCGCGCTCGCGACGATCCATCGACGCACGAATGACATGGGAATCCTCGCTGATTCAGGGAGCGCGACACGGCCCGACGGGCCGACTCGGCGACCTGATGGTAGGTGTCGGGGCGGAGGGCGTCAATCAGCATATGGCGGGTCCGACCATTGTGGTCGTCCCCCTCACCGCACCTGCGACCACGCGGTATCATCCGCATCGCCCTCTCGCGCACCCTCCCATGAGCCACCGCGTCGCTGCCACCATCGCCTTCTTTCTTCTGCAGGCCGGGCTGGCCCCGGCGACGGATGCCCAGGCACCCCGCGTCGGCCCGAACCGTGGCACGGTCGTCGTGGTCGGTGGCGGCACCATGGGCCCGGAGATCTACCGCACCTTCATCGAGGCGGCCGGTGGTCCCGAGGCGCTCATCGTGATCGTGCCTAACGCCGGTGGCGCGGAGAGCTACCCGCAGGACGGGCCGGGCACGCGCGGCTGGAAGGCGGCGGGGGCACGCAACCTGTTCACGTTCTTCACGAAGGACCGGAAGGTCGCCGACAGCGATTCGTTCGTGGCGGTGCTCAAGCGGGCGGGCGGTGTGTGGTTTGAGGGGGGCCGCCAGTTCCGCCTCGTGGACGCCTACGCCGGGACGAAGACCGAGGTCGCCTTCCGCGAAGTCCTGGCGCGTGGCGGGGTCGTCGGGGGCTCGTCGGCCGGCGCGTCGATCCTCGGCGACTTCCTGGTGCGCGGCGCCCCGTCGAACAACAACTTCATCATGCACTACCCGGGGTACGAGAAGGGATTCGCCTACCTGCGCAACACCGGGGTCGACCAGCATGTGGTCGCGCGCGATCGCCTCGCCGACTTCGCCGATTCGCTGCTCCCCAAGTTCCCGACCTTGCTCGGCATCTCCGAGGACGAAGGCACCGCCTGGGTCATTCGCGGGGACACCGGGACGATCATCGGGAAGAGCAAGGGCTTCGTCTACGGCGGCAAGGACCCGAACGATCCCGACACGCCGCTGCTCACCCTGCATCCCGGCGACCGCTACGACCTGGGCGCCCGTCGCGTGATGCGGCGCGCACACGAGGGCACGGCCCTCACGCCCGACTTCGTGCGCGGGCTCTTCCGCAAGTATGACGACCCGATCGCGGGCGGCGCGGCGGTCCTCGTCGCGCAGGAGGGTCGCGTGCTGGTGAATCGCGCCTTCGGCATCCCGGCCCAGCCGAAGTACACCCCGCGCACCACCGCGCCGGCCTTCACGTTAGGCGCCGTGGCCGGGATCTTCCAGGCGATCTGCGACCAGCTCCCCGAACCCCCGGCGCGCCCGGCCGGTGCGGACACCGCCACCGCCGCACCGTTGACGCCGTTCCAGCGCTGCGTCTCCCAACGCGCCGCCACCCCGGTCGGGCTACGGAAGACCTTCGCCACGGCCGCCGGCGAGGTCCGGAGCAATGTGGACGAGCTGTACCGCGTCGCCCTGGGACTGCAGCAGGACGCGTATACCCGCGCGGGATCGAACGAGCCCGGCGTCCCCCGCCAGTCCATTGACGCCACGCGCGGATGGGAGGCCGACGAGGTGGGTGGCGCGAAGCGCTATCGCGCCTTCGCCACCACCAACGGCCGCCGCAGCGCGTTCGTCCGGATCCCCTCGCGCGAGATCACCATCATCGTCCTCACCAACGACGAAGGGGCGGATGCCCGGGGCATCGCCGATCGGCTACTGGAGGCGATGCCAGCGGCCGGTCGCTGACATCGCCAGACGGGGGCGCTCCACGACGCGCGGCGCCCCTGTCCCACGCCTGCACGGGCTCAGTCGCGCGCGGACGCGCTGAACCGCCACTCCACTCCAACGGTCAACTGCCGACCCGGGGCCGGGAAGCCGAAGGCCTCGACGTAGCGGGCGCCCCCGAGGTTGTCCACCCGGAGCAGGAGCTGCAGGGGATCGCGGGCCGTCCATGTCACGGCAACATCGCTTCGCGTCCACGGATCGAGCCGCACTGGACGCGCGGGAAAGCTGCTGAAGTCGCGATCCGTGCGATCGCCGATCCGCGTCGCGGTGGCCCGCACGACGAGGCGCGCGTGCGGGACGACCGTCGCGCCGAGGGTGGCGGTGCGCGCAGGCCGTCGCAGCAAGCGCTCG
>JAEUJL010000464.1 GCA_016794835.1 Gemmatimonadota bacterium
CGCGGCACGGGAAGAACGCGAGCTCCTCGTGCTCCTCGGGCTGCTCGTGCTACCCGTGCTTCGCTCTGGCAGTTGCGGAGTCGTGCCGCACGAGCTCCCCGTGCCTCGCTGTGGCAGTTGCGCCGTCCTTTCACCCCACGCATCGACACCCCGAAAACGACGAGGCCGCCCCCCGATCTTCCGGGGAGCGGCCTCTACCGTGCGTGACGCCCGGATCAGACCGGGAACAGCATCTCGCGGTACTTCGGCAACGGCCAGGCGTCGTCCGCCACCAGCAGTTCCAGGGCGTCGCTGCAATCACGCACCTTCGCCATCGCGTCCGCCCCGGCACCGGTGACCAGCGTGCCGCACCCCTCGAGGTCCTCGTGCATGTGCTCGGCCTTGTCGATCAACTTCGCCAGGGTGTCGCGCTCCGCCTTGAGCTTCTTCGCCAACGCGCCGACCTCGTTGGCGCGCTCGACGGACGCGATCTCCTTGATCCCCGCGGCCTTCGCTTCCGCGGCGCCACGGGCCAGGCTCCCCTGGTAGCTGTACACCGCCGGGAGGATCATCGTGTCCACCATCTCCTTCAGCGTGTGCATCTCGATCAGCATGTCCTTGACGTAGCGCTCCATGCGGATGTGGTACCGTGACTCCAACTCCTCCTTGCTGAGGATGCCGAGGCCCGTGAACAACGTCTTGGCGCGCGGCGTCTGCAGCTGCGCGAGGGCCTCCGGTGTGCGGCGCAGGTTGAGCAGGCCACGCTTCTCGGCCTCCTTCACCCACGCGTCGGAGTAGTTGTTCCCCTCAAAGCGCACGGCGCTCGTCGACCGGAAGGCGGCCCGCACGACCTTGAGGATCGCGTCGTCAACCTTCTTGGTCTTCTTGAGTTCCGCGGCCAGCTGCTCCGTGAGCTCCTCGATCGCCTCGGCGACCGCCGCATTCACGATCGTCACCGGCCAGGCGATCGCCTGCGACGCCCCGACGGCGCGGAACTCGAACTTGTTCCCCGTGAAGGCAAACGGCGACGTGCGGTTGCGGTCCGTGTTGTCCTTCTCGATCTCCGGCAGCTTGGCGACGCCGAGGGAGATGAGCGCTTCCGCTGCCCCCTTGCCCGCCTGCTTGCCGGCGGCGATGTCCTCGATGAGGCGCGTCAGCGTGGCGCCCATGAAGACCGAGATGATCGCCGGCGGCGCCTCGTTGGCGCCGAGCCGGTGCTCGTTGCCCGAGGTGCCGATTCCCGCGCGCAACACCCCGGCGTGCTTGTGCACGCCCTTGAGCACCGCCGCCAGGAAGAGGAGAAAGCGCACGTTCTGGTGCGGCGTCTTGCCGGGGCGCAGCAGGTTGAGCCCGTCGAGCTCATTGTCCGACGAGATCGACATCGACCAGTTGCAGTGCTTGCCCGAGCCGTTCACGCCGGCAAACGGCTTTTCGTGCAGGATGGCCTGCAGCCCGTGCCGCATGGCGACGCGGCGCAACACGGACATGACGAGCTGGTTGTGGTCGACGGCGAGGTCGGTTTCCTCGAAGAGCGGCGCCATCTCGAACTGGCACGGCGCGACTTCGTTGTGCCGGGTCATGATCGGCACCCCGAGCTTGTACAGCTCGTGCTCCACCTCGGCGATGCAGGCCTGGATGCGCTCCGGGATGCCGCCAAAGTAGTGGTCCTCGAGCTGCTGCCCACGCGGCGGCGGCGCCCCGAGGAGCGTGCGGTTGGCCATGACGAGGTCGGGCCGCAGCGCGAAGTGCGTGCGGTCGATCAGGAAGTACTCCTGCTCCGGGCCAAGCGTCGTGCCCACGCGGTCGACCCCCTTGTCGCCGATCAGGGTCAGCAGCTTGATCGCCTTCTCGCTCAGGATGTCCGACGACCGGAGCAGCGGGGTCATCTCGTCGAGCGCTTCCCCGTTGTAGCCGATGAAGACCGACGGGATGCACAACGTGCGCACGTTGCCGGACTCCACGATGAAGACCGGGGAGGCCGGGTTCCACGCCGTGTACCCGCGCGCTTCCCACGTCGCCCGCAAGCCACCGCTGGGGAACGAGGACGCGTCCGGCTCCGACTGGATCAGCTGCGCACCGGAGAACTGCTCGATCGCCGACTTGTTCTCGTCAAAGGTGAGGAAGGCGTCGTGCTTCTCGGCGGTCATCCCGGTCTGCGGGAGGAACCAGTGCGTGAAGTGCGACGCGCCGCGCGAGATCGCCCACTCCTTGATGGCCTGCGCCACCGTCGGGGCGATCTCGATATCGAGCTTCTTGCCGTGGCGGATCGCCGCCTGGAGCTTGGCGAACACGTCCTTGGGCAGCTTGGCCCGCATCTGCCGGGCGCCAAAGGTGTTGATGCCGAAGTACTCGGCGACCGTTCCAGCCGGGGTTGCCGACCCCTTGGGGAGCCGGTTGGCGATGGAGGTGAGTGCTGCCTTTCTGGACGAGCTGGCCATGATCAGGAGGTCGGATCGAGGTGAAAGGATCACGAGGACCGTCAGAATCGACGGTCGTGTCAATGAAAACGTGCAGAAACTGCAGAAACGGCGGTGCGTCGAGCGAGGAAAGTAGCCGGTACGCGGCCCAATGTGCAACCAGACGTGCAGTTATTGCACATTTTCGGCCACAATCGAGGACGAGCACATCTTTCGACCGCAACGGGGTCCGGCAGCCACCACCAGAACCGCCAGTCCACCGCGCCGCTTGACGCCGAACGCGCGACAGTCAGAATTGCGGTAAGTCATTGCGTCCTAATCGTTTGCACAGGGAGCCCATGCGCTACATCGGCCTGATCCTCACCGCCACCGCGCTCGCCACCCGCCTTGGTGCGGCCCAGGACATGATGCGGCCCGACGTGGCCGGTCGGTCCGCGGCGCTGACCTCCGACCACTCGCTGGCCACGGCCGCCGGTGCCGAAGTGCTGCGTCGCGGCGGCAATGCGGTGGACGCCGCCATCGCCATGGCGGGGGTCCTGGCGGTGGTCCGGCCCCACATGAACGGGGTCGGGGGCGACCTCTTCATGCTGTACCGCGAGGCGAAGACGGGACGGGTCTACGCACTCAACGGCTCGGGGGGTGCCGGTTCGGGGGCGACGCCGCAGGCGTTTGCCGCAAAGGGGCTGAAGGATGTGCCTGGGAGCGGGATCATGTCGGTGTCGGTGCCCGGCGCCGTGCGGGCGTGGGAGGATGCGCTCCGCCGATTCGGCACGACGACCCTGGCCACCGCCCTGGCCCCGGCGATCCGCTACGCCGACGGCGGCTTTGCGGTCTCCACGCGGCTCTCGCTCGATATTGGCGCCGAGGTGCGGAAGGTCTCCAACGATCCAGAGCTGGCCCGCACCTTCCTGGTCGATGGGAAGGCGCCGGCGCCGGGGACGCTCCTGGTCCAGAAGGACCTCGCGGCGTCGTTGCGGCGCATTGCGACCGGTGGGGCGGCGGCGTTGTACACCGGGCCACTCGCCCGGACGATCGGCACCTTCATCGAGCGGGAAGGCGGGTTCGTCACCGCGGCGGACCTCGGCCGCCACCGGTCGGAATGGACGGACCCGATCCGCACGACCTACCTTGAGAAAACAGTCCTCGCGTTTCCGCCGAATACCCAGGGGGTGACCTTCCTGCAGATGCTGAACCTCGCGTCGCAGGAGGACGTCACGGCGATGGGGCGCAACAGCGCGGACTACATCCACACCCTGGTCGAGGGCGCCAAGCTGGCGTATGCGGACCGCGACCGGCTCATCGCCGACCCGCGCGTGACCCCGGTCCCCACCGATCGGTTGCTCTCGATGGACTATGCGCGTGAGCAGGCGAAGCGGATCCGCCGCGACACGGTCGTCGCCCCCACCGCGGGCGCGGGGCGCGACGGCAACGGCGACACGGTCTACCTGAGCGTGATCGACAAGGACGGCAACGCGGTCTCGCTCATCCAGAGCCTGTTCGCGTCGTTTGGCAGTGGACGCATGGTCCCCGGGACGGGAATCGTGCTGCACAACCGTGGCTCGCTCTACGAGCTGGATCCCAGCCACCCGAACATCATTGCGCCCGGGAAGCGCCCGTTCCACACGCTGAGCCCGGCGATGGTGCTCAACGCCGATGGGAGCGTGGCGATGGTCCTCGGCACCCCCGGTGGGGACGGGCAGCCGCAGACGCTGATGCAGATCCTGAACAACGTGCTGCGTTTCGGGATGACGCCGCAGCAGGCGGTGGAGGCGTCGCGCTGGCGGGTGTACGGCGTCGGGCGGGTCGGGGTGGAACCGGGGATCGAGGAGGGCGTACGGAAGGCCCTGGCGGCGCGTGGCCACCAGGTGCAGGTGCAGCCCCCGAGCGCGGAGTTTGGTGGTGCCCAGATGATCTACGTGCATCCGCGGTCGAAGACCTTGTGGGTGGGCTCGGACTTCCGGCGCGAGGCGTTCGGCCTGGCGTGGTAGGCCCGCGGGCGGCGGCGAGCCGCATGACTTCTTTCATCAGTTAGTGCGGCGGATCATCCCGATCCTCGGCGCCGTGGTGGGCGTCGTGCTCCTGGTCGTTGGCGCCGCGAAGGCGCGCACCTGGTGGCGGGCCACCGGTGTCGCGCCCGGCGCACTCGACATCCCGGCGGTCGCCGAGGTGCGGGAGGTGGCCTCGGCGTTAGGCGTGCCGGACTCGATGTTCGGCCGCAGCGGCGCGCTGCGGGTGCGCACCGTGACCCCGGCCGAGGCGCTGCGCATCCCGGGATTCCTCGACGTGCTGGGCGAGCGCGCGCTGCACGTGGCGGCCGCCCACGCCGTGCCGCTGCCCGGGGGGGACACCTTTCATTACCTGGTCCTCCGGCCGTTCGCGGACAAGAAGGGCGACGTGCTCAACGGCTACCGCCTGGGCCGATGGCCCGCGGAGCGCTGGATCATGTCGCGCAACTACTTCAACCCGGACGGCTTTGTCGAGGTCACGGCGGCCAACGCCACCCTGCCGCTGACGCCGCACATCACCCTCGGGGACTTCGTCACGCACGACCAGCGCGACCGCTGGCCCAAGTATGTCGTGCTGGAGGAGAAGCTCCTGGACAAGGTGGAGCTGATCCTGCGCGAGCTGAACGCGAAGGGGATCGCCACGCGCAAGGTCGTCGTGTTGTCCGGCTTTCGGGCGCCGTACTACAACGACCGCGGGGTCGGGGAGGGGATGGCACGGTCCAGCCGCCACCAGTACGGCGATGCGATTGACTTGATCGTCGATGACGATGGGAACGGGCGGATGGACGACCTGAACAAGGACGGTCGCCTCGACATGCGCGACACCGAGGTGATTTCGCTGGCCCTCGCGCGCGTGGAGCGTGCGTGGCCCGAGCTCCGGGGTGGACTCGGCACGTATGCGGCGATGGGGCCGCGGGGACCGTTTGTGCACATCGACGTGCGCGGGACAAGCGCACGCTGGGAAGGGCGCAAGTAGCGCGGCGCGCATTCATCGCGCGTGCGCTCAGCCGGTCCCGACGACACTGGGCCCCGGATCAGGTCCGGGGCGCTCGCTTCGCTCGCGTCTGCCGTCTGCGATTACCCTCGCGTGAGTGCCGCGAGCTGCAGCGGCAACCGGTCTGGCTCGACCCACTCGGCCCGTGCGCGCGGTGAGAACAGATGCTCCCTTGAATAGAAGTGGAGCAGGACGTCGGGGGCGGCGATGGCCGATGCGCGAAGGGGTGCCACGAGGTCGTCCGTCCGCTCGAGCTGGTGGGCCTCGCGCCATTGCGACAGCAGGATGACATAGGCGCGGGTGATCGTTTCGTGATACCCCGACGTGTCGGAGTTCACCACGCCGTGCGCCTCGTTCAGGCGACGAATCCCCGTCCGGAGGCGATCGAG
>JAEUJL010000488.1 GCA_016794835.1 Gemmatimonadota bacterium
CAGGAAGCCGACCGAGGGATCGAACCCGTCACCAACGAAGAGGTGCTCGACGTTCACGCCGTACCGGTCGTGGTTCCAGTCGAAGCGGGAGCGATAGCTCGTCCCCTCCTCCTGTCCGTTGTTTGTCCCGGCGACGTACGCGTTGACGAAGATGTCATCCCGCAGGGCGACCTGGAGGTCGGAGCCCAGCGCCTGGCTCGACCCGCCGAGGGCGTCCGTCGGGTTGCGATTCGTGGCGATGAAGCCGAGGCGGCTCCGGCTCAGGATGTCGCGGTTGAGGCGCAGCACGGTGAAGTTCGTGGTGGGCGCGCCGGACGCGTCCACGGCCTCGGTCTGCATGTTGAGGGCCCCGACCTGCCAGGGCCCCGTGCGCCCGAGCATGCGCGCGCCGCCAAGGATCGGGACCGCGGCCCCGTTGCTCAACCCGATGCGCCGACTGTAGAACAGCACGGGCGTCAGGTTGTCCTGGCCGCCGCCACCACCACCACCACCTCCCCCGCCGCCCCCACCACCGCCACCCCCGCCACCTCCCCCGCCGCCACCACCGCCCCCGCCGCCTCCCCCACCCACGCCACCAAAGGCGAAGGCGTCCTGTCCCTCGAGGAAGAACTCACGGCGCTCGGGAAAGAAGAGGGAGAAGCGCGTCAGGTTCACCTGCGCCTCGTCGTCCTCCACCTGCGCAAAGTCGGTGTTGTACGTGAAGTCCGCGACGAGCTGCTGCGTGATCCCCCACTTGATGTCGCCGCCGACGTTGGCGTCCCCGCGGTTGGAGAACGCCGGCGTGGCCACGCGATTGGTGAGGAGGGAGCCGAGGGTGTACGGCTTGACGTCCAGGTTGATCGAGCGGCTGGGGGTCTGCATCCCGCTCAGCGTCGCGGCATTCGACAACTTGTTGAGGCCGCGACGCCCCCAGGCCCGCGGCACCTGGCTGAGGAACGACAACTCGTTCTTCCAGCGCACCATGCGGCGGATGTTCACCCCCCAGGTGTCGCTCCCCTCCTTGAAGCGGATCGACCGGAAGGGGATGCGCACCTCGACGGTCCAGCCGCCATCAAAGTCCTGCGCCTTCGACTGCCAGAGCCCGTTCCAGTTGGAGCTGGGTTGCTCGTTGGTCGTGGCGAAGTCGAACATCCCGCCCAGCCGGTTGGTCGCAAAGCCGAAGCCGTTGCGCCCGTCATGGAAGGTGTCGAAGACGACCGAGATGTGGTCGTTGTTGTACAGGTTGTTCGAGTCGCGGCGCATGTCGCTCGCGACCCGGCGGGTCGGCTCCGATTCCCACAGGCGGGCCGCGACGTAGAAGTACTCGTCATCGTAGACGATCCACGCCTCCGTCCGCTCGGTGGCCGGCTGCCCCTCGTGGGGCTCCTGCTGCACGAAGTTGGTGTACGGCGGGGTGGAGGTGTACACCGCCTCGTCCAGGGCCCCGTCAAAGGTCAGCGCCACCGGCGCCCGGGTGGCCTTCACCGACACCTTGCCCGCCGCATCCCGGGTCATCGAGGGGTTCGAGACGATCGTGGTCCCGTCTGCCGCCGGCGGGACATTGCGCTGGGCCGCCGCGGCCCCGGGGAGGGCCAGGACGCACGCCACCAGCGCGGCCAATGGGCCGGCGCGCAGGGCGGTGAGGCGTGCGGGTGGGGACATGGGAGCGAAACCGGGGAAACGGGGCGGAGCCTCAGACTACGCACGCCGCCCAAAGATCATTGGGCCGGTTGGCGCCGGACAGGGGGCGAAGGGGCCGGCGCGGCGGGGGCGCCCGGGTTCACGATCGACCGGAAGCGCTTCATGTCCTCGGTCGCGGGAAAGGCCCGGAGCCGCCAGCGGGTCGCCCAGGAATTCCACGGTCCCCCGGCGTAGGCACGCCCGGCCCGGTAGCCCGCCGCCCGGACCGCGGAGTCCCCGGCCGGGGCGAGGATCCCGAAGGGGTACGCGAACAGCTCGCCCGCTGCCGGCCCCAGCCGTTCGATCAGGGTCCGGCGGCTCCCCTCGACCTCGGTCCGCATCTGGGCCGCGTCCTTCATGCGGTCCACCCGCACATGCAGCGCGGTGTGCGAGCCGATCGTCATCCCCGCCTGCTGCATCTCCTTGAGCTGCGCCCAGGTGAAGTACCGCTTGTTGCGGTCCATGGCGTGCACAAAGGGGAAGAACGTCGCCGTGAAGCCGTGCGTCCGGAGGACCGGGAAGGCGTTGACGTACTGGTTCAGGCGCCCGTCATCGAAGGTCAGGACGACGGCGCGCGCGGGGAGGGTGCGCTTGCCCTCCAGGGCGTCGAGCAGGGCGCCCAGCGACACCACGGGGATCTTCTCGTCCTTGAGGTACTGCATCTGCGCCGCAAAGACTTCCGGGCGCATGGTCAGGTCGGCCGCGCGGATCCCGCGTGCCTCGCTGGCCGGCTGGATGTTGTGATAGACGAGGATCGGGACGCGCAGCGAGTCCGGGGCGCGTTGCGGGGGGGCGATCGGTCGATCCGGGACGAGGGGGGCGTGCAACCACGCGCCGAGCAGG
>JAEUJL010000629.1 GCA_016794835.1 Gemmatimonadota bacterium
GGCTAACTGCCGTCTGCGAGCTGCCGTCTTTCGTCTGCCGTCTGCTGTCCTATCCCCGCTCGTCGCCGCGCTCTCCCCGTGTCTCGCGGATGGTCCGGGTGGGGAACGCGAACTGCACCTGCTCCGCCGCGAAGGTGCGCAACACCGCGAGGTTCACCTGCTGCATCGTGTCCATGTAGTCCTGGTACACGGCGCTCTTCACGTAGTACGCCAGCTCCAGCTCCAGCCAGGACTCGGCGAAGCGGGCGAAGTGCGCGCGCTCGAAGCGCGTCAGGGCCTGTGACTCCACGCAGCGCTGCAGCATCGCGGGAATCGCGGCCACGCGGTCGGGTGGGGTGTCGTAGGTGACCCCGAAGGTCTGGAGGACGCGGCGCTCCTGCATGCGCTTGAGGTTGCGCACGCGACTCTTGAGGAGGTCGGCGTTGGAGAAGATGACCTGTTCGCCGGTGACCGCGCGGACGCGGGTCGTCTTGAGCCCGATGTGCTCCACCGTCCCCGTGAAGGTGTCCACGGCGATCGTGTCACCGACCTCGAAGGGGCGATCGAGGACGATGGAGAGGGCGGCAAACAGGTCGCCAAGGATGTTCTGGACCGCCAGGGCGATCGCGATGCCGCCGATGCCGAGCCCGGTGAGCAGCGCCGTGATGTCGTAGTCCAGGACGTTGCGCAGCGCGAGGACGAAGATCACCGACCAGAGCAGTCCCTTGCCGGCGATCCCGATGGCCTTGAGGGTGCTCTCGCCTAACGGGTCCCCCTGGCGGCGGGCGGCCCACGCGGCGAGCCAGTAGGTCACGAGGGTGTTGCCCCACGCGGCGATCTGCAGGAGGATGGCAATGGCGGCCACCTGCCGGATCCCGTCGCGGACCGACTCGGGCAAGGTGAGGAAGGCACCGCCGGCGCGGACGGCGAGCGCGATGATGAAGTACCAGCGCGTCCGGCCGAGCAGCTCGGCGGCGAGGTCATCGATGCTGGTGGAGGTCGTGCGGGCCAGGATGGCGAGCTTGCGGCCGAGCACCAGCCGGAGGGCGAGCAGGGCGACGAAGACGCCACCGGCGACGGCGCCGGCGATCGACCAGGTGCGGAGCGAATTGTCGAGAAAGGAGGTCATGCGTGGATCTGGAGTGGCGCCTTATTGCGGCGCGCGATACGTCGTGCGTCCGCCCATGACGGTGCGGAGCGGCTTGGCGCGCAGGAGCGCACCGGGGTCAGGATCGAGGATGTCTTCGGAGAGCACGACGAAGTCCGCCCGCATCCCCGCGCGCAGGATGCCGAGGTCGGCCTCGCGATAGGCGGCGAAGGCGGCATCGGCCGTGTAGTGTCGCAGGGCCGCCTCCACGGAGATCCGGTGCTCCGGGAACCAGCCGCCGGCCGGGGTGCGGTCGGGCATCTGCCGGGTCACGGCGATCCAGATCCCCAGCAGGGGATCCATCGGGAAGACCGGATAGTCGCTGCCGAACGCCTGTCGGGCCCCGGCGTCGTCCAGGGCCTTGAACGGCATGGCCCGTGCGCTGCGCTCGGGGCCGAGCATCGGCACATAGTTCTCGAGGGTGGTCTTGTCCGGGCCGGCGAAGATCGCCTGGGTGCTGGCGATGACGCCGAGGGAGGCAAAACGCGGAATGTCGGCGGGGTCCGGGACCTCGAGGTGCTCGATGCGCGGGCGTCGGTCGCGCGGGCCGCGCGCGCGGGCCAGTTGCTCGTAGGCGTCGAGCGCCATGCGGATGGCCCGGTCCCCGATGGCATGCAGCTCCAC
>JAEUJL010000630.1 GCA_016794835.1 Gemmatimonadota bacterium
TCAACAAGCGTGTGGTGGTGTACGACGCCGCGACCGGGCGATACAAGCGGCATTGGGGCGCGTACGGCAAGCGGCCGGATGACTCCGTGCGGTACACGTACCCCGTGGATACCACCCGGCCACCACCGCAGTACTCCACCCTGCACGGCCTCGTTGGGTCCAAGGACGGGCTGATCTACGTCTCGGATCGTCGCGGCAACCGGATCCAGGTGTTCCGGCAGGATGGCACCTACCTGATGGAGCGCTTCGTGCGGCCGGAAACCGGCGGGTCCGGCAGCGGGTTCTCGCTGCAGTTCTCGCGCGACCCCGGGCAGACGCTCCTCTACCTCATTGATGGCACGAACCAGCGCGTCTGGATCCTGCGCCGCAAGGACCTCGCGATCCTCGACCGTTTTGGCCGGCCAGGCCGACAAGCGGGGGAGTTCATCCGGGCACACATGATCGCGATCGACTCGAAGAACCGGATGTACACGGGCGAGGCCGGCAACGGGCGCCGGATGCAGCGCTGGATCCTGACGGGGACGCGCCCCGCGTCGAGCGTGCGTCCCCCGAGCCCGCCGCGTTGATCGACGGCCTGCAGGTCCCTCGTCAGGCGCCGACGAGGTTCTTGCGGGGATCGATGATGCGCAGCACGCCGTCGATGCCGGGCTGGTTGAACCCCTTGAAGCCGTCGTTCCGCTCGAGGTTCTCGAGGTGGGAGCCAATGGCGCCATTGAGGCGGAAGTCCTCCGCCTGTTCCGCGGTGATCAACCCCGCGTGCTCCAGGGCGTCGACGCGGGCCGGGTCCACGGCCCACCATTCCCCCTCGGTGAGTGCCTGGTAGAGGTGCGGGAAGTCGGAGAACGGTTGCATGAACGCGATCCCCGCCGCCTCGAGCTGCGACTGCATCCGCGTGTGGTCGTACATGCACTCCAGGTGATTGATCCCGGCCTCCAGCATCGACTCGCCGTGGAGGGCACACCAGAGGCCGGCCCGTTTGAGGAAGGGGAGCGGCTGCAGGTGCAGGTGCGCGAAGTCGATGTCGAGTTCGTCGGGGGCGAGGTCGATGTCGGCGAAGATGACGGCGCCTAACGCCGGTTGCTCGAGGATCTGCGAGCCCCACCCGGCGGCGTGTCCGGCGTAGAACAACTCGCGGCACTCGAAGCCCAGCGCCTCGAGGACGCCCACACAGCGATGGAACCACTCGCGCGAGCTGTCATAGGTGTGGTGGTCCTGGTTGGCCCATCCGATCCCGTGGGCGTCCTGGCGCGCCTTCTGGACGCGGCCGGCGTGATTGCGACGTTCCCAGTACTCACGCTCGGCGCGGAGCCAGAGCCAGCACGCCCAGTTGCGCCCGAGGTCGGCGACCGCACGCGCAACGAGCGCGTCGGTGTAATCGTAGCCCGCGCCGATCGCGTCGAATTCGCGGCGGCGTGCACGGAACGCCTGGAGGTGGATCCGGGCGGCGCGCAGGGTGGCGGCCGGTGGGTCCGCGGGCTCGAAGTCGGTCGACCCGCGACGCTCGATGGCATCGAAGGCGACGCCGTCCGCGGCGGCGAAGCGCACGCGGCGGAACGGGGCGTGACGCGCGCCCTCGATCCGGGTCGTGAGCCGCTGCGCCGCCACGAACTCATCGACGTACTCGACCTTGAACGCGACCGTCAGCCCCGTGTCGCCGGCGACGATCGCCGGGAAGAGCCCGGTGGGATTTCGCCAAACACCGGATAGCAGCGGGTCCGCCGTCCACCCGGCCTCGGCGAACTGGCGCCGGAGTCCGTCATCACTCACGCGGACGTGATCGAGGATGTCCACCAGGCGGACGCCGATGTCGTCGCGGAGTCGGGTCGCGAGGGCGGCGGCGGCCGGTACGCGGGCGAGGGCCTCGTCGAGCACTCGCGTCACGAGGGCCGCGGCGTGTGGTTGGGTGGTCCAGGTGCGATCGTGTCGGGTCATGGTCAGCGCGATGAGGGGGCATCTGTGGTGGCGGTGCCCCGGGCGGCGTGTTACCATAACGGCCGTTATGAAAACTGGCAACCAGAGGGCCATCCGCCCATGAGCCGCCCCCGGGGCGACCACGACGAACGGCGCGAAGTGATCGGCCTGGCGGCCGCCGAGGTCATCGCGACCCGCGGCCTCGCGCAGCTCACCCTGCGCGACCTCGCGGCCGAACTTGGGGTGACCACCGGGGTGCTCACGCACTACTTCCCGTCCAAGGACGCACTCGTCGCCTACACGAAGGAGTTGGTCTTCGACCTCCGCTTTGTGCGCGCCCAGCAGGCGGCTGAGGGACTGGAGGGGATCGAGCGACTCCACGCCGTGGTCGCGGAGATGCTCCCGGTGGACGCGGAGCGTCGCACGGGATGGCGGGTCCTCGTCGCGTTCCAGGGCAGCGCGGTTGGCTCGGCGCCCATGCGCCGTGCACACGACCGTCGCATGCGCCGGTGGTTTGCCCTGTTCGATGACCTCGTGGCTCCCCTGGAAACCCACGCGGCGCAGGGTGGCATGGCCGTCGCGTTCCTGGTGGAGGGGATGGCCATTCACCTGTCGATGATGGAGCCACCGATGCCGGCCGCGTGGCAGCTTGCCTTCGCGCGTGAGCAGGTGGATCGGCTGGTGGGCGCGCGCTCACCCGGCACGGCCCGCCGCGCCGCCGCTCGCCCCCGAGGGGCACGCCGCACCCTGAACACTCGGCGCACCACGCGATCCCCTGACGTCTCGCCGACCTCCTGACATGACCTGCGCACCGCTGCGACGCCTCGCCACGTCGATCGCCCTCCTGCTGTCGGTCCCGTGTCCATCGACCGCCCTGGCCCAGGACCCCGCCAGTGCACGCACCGTGTCGTTCACGACCAGCGAGGGGACGTGGATCTCCCTCGATGTGAGCCGCGACGGACGCACGCTGGTGTTCGAGTTGCTGGGGGACCTGTACACCCTGCCAGTGGACGGCGGCACCGCCCGCCCGCTCATCACGGGCCGGGCCTTCCAGTCGCAGCCGCGCTACTCCCCGGACGGCCGGCACCTCGCCTACATCTCGGATGCGACCGGCTCGGACAACATCTGGATTGCCGCCGCCGATGGCACGGGCGCCCGTGCGCTCACGCGCGTCCCCCGCTCGGGGATGCTGTCGCCGGCCTGGTCGGCGGACGGGCGATTCATCCTGGTGACGGTGGCCGACTACTTCGCGTCGCGTGCGGCCGAGCTCTGGCGGTATGAGGTGGCCACCGGGGCGGGGGAGCGCCTCGTCGAGAATGCCAATGGGCCGGCGTCCCTGCTGGTCTCGGCGCCCGCCCCGGGGTTGTACGGCGCCTCGCCTTCTCCTGATGGTGCGAGTACCTGGTTTGCGTCGGTCACGCCACGATCGCACCTGGCACGGAGTGGGGCGGCCAGCGTGCTCATGCGCCTCCCGGCGTCCGGCGGTGCGGCGGCCCCGGTGGTCGTGGAGGGGACGCCGGCGATGAAGCCCCTGCTCTCACCGGATGGGGCACGGCTGGTCTATGGCACGGTGCGCGAGGGGCGCACGGGGTGGAAGGTCCGGGAGTTGGCGACCGGGGCCGAGCGGTGGCTCGCTGGTGACGTCGATCGCCACCAGCTGGAGTCCCGGGCGTCACGTGACGTGATGCCTAACGTCGCCTTCTCGCCGGATGGCCGGTACCTCTTTGCGGCCTATCGGGGGAAGATCCATCGCCTCGGTGTCACGGATGGCTCGGATGTCGTGGTGCCGTTCACCGCGCATGTGCAGCTGGAGGTGGAACCGACCCTCCACACGGCGCACCGTGTCGACACGGGCGTGGTACGCGCGCGGCGCCTGCAACATGTGGCAGCCGGGCCGATGGGTCGCGTGGTGTTCTCCACGCTGGGCCGCCTGTGGAGCATGGACGGCGAGGGGCGCGCCCCCCGTCGCGTCACCGGGACCGCGCGTGCGCGCGAGTTCATGCCGACGTGGTCGCCGGATGGGCGCTGGATCGCGTTTGTCACCTGGGATGAAACCGGTGGCGCGGTCTGGAAGGTGCGAGCGGATGGCCAGGGCGACCCGGTGCGACTGACCGAGGCGCCCGCGTACTGGATCGACCCGGCGTGGAGCCCGGATGGCGCGACGATCGTCGCGTTGACGGCGCCGTTGCGCTCGACGCTCCAGGCACCGCCCGGCGGCTTCCCGCCTGACTTGCAGCTGGCGGTGATCCCGGCCACTGGTGGCACCCTGCGCATGGCTGGGGCCGCGACAGGCATGCGCACGCCGCACTTTGTTGGAGGAGACAACGGGCGGGCGTGGCTCAGCGCCCCGGTCGGGCTGGTCTCGGTGGGGCTTACCAGCGGGGACCAACGCGTGGAGGTCCGCCTGGGGGCCGCCGCGCCTCCCGGTATTCAGCTGCGGGCGAATCCCACGGGAACGCAGGTCGCAGTGCGCACGGGGCGGCAGCTGCTCACGGTGCCGCTGCCGGCCACCGCGGCGCCCCGATCCATCAGCCTGGCGCAAGGTGTCGTGGCCACGGATGGGGATCCCACGGACTGGGCCTGGTCCGCGGACGGGGCCGGACTGACGTGGGTCAATGGCGCCACGTTGCATCGCGCACGGACGGGTGCTGCGGCGACCGCTGCCCCCGTGCTGGTGTCGTTGCCGCGCGCCATCCCCGGTGGGAGCGTCGTGCTGCGCGGGGCCACGGCGATCACGATGCGCGGCACCGAGGTGATCCCCGACGCCGAGGTCGTGGTGACCAACGGGCGCATTGCCGCGTTGGGGGCGCGCGGAACGGTGACGCTGCCGGCGGGTGCACCGGTGATCGATGTGCGCGGCAAGTACATCACGCCGGGGTTCATTGACCTGCATGCCCACTGGAGCCCGGCGGGTGAGCTGCTGCAGCCGGAATCCACGAACGGGCTGGCGAACCTCGCGATGGGGGTGACGACCGTGCGAGATCCGCAGGTGACGCCCGAGGTGTTCGGCCTCGCCGACATGATCGAGGTGGACGCGGTGCCCAGCCCACGCTTGCTCTCTACAGGACCGGGGGTCTTCTTCAGCACCAACTTCCAGTCCCAGGACGAGGCGCTCCGGGCGTTGCGACGGTATCGCGACGAGTACGGCACCGCCTACATCAAGTCATACCAGGTCGGGACGCGGCAGCAGCGGCAATGGGTCGTGCAGGCCGCGCGCACCCTCGGCCTCATGCCCACCACCGAGGGGGCCGCCGACACCAAGGAGAACCTCACGCATCTGATGGACGGCTTCTCCGGCCTCGAGCACTCGATCCCGGACGCTCCCGCCTACGACGACGTCATCCAGCTCTTTGCGCGGACGGGGATCACGAACACGCCAACGCTGGTCGTGGCCTTTGGGGCTGCGCTCCCGGTGCACCGGTTGCTCGCGCAGGAGCGACCCCACGAGGATGAGCGCGTCAACCGCTGGTTCCCTGATGGTGCGCTCTTCCAGCGCACCTCCGCGCGGCTCCTCTGGATGCCGCCCGAGGATCACAACCTCAAGGATGCCGGCGCCCTTGCCACGGCCGTGCTGCGTGCGGGCGGGCGCATCGGGCTGGGTGGCCACGGCGAGGTGCAGGGACTCTCCAACCACTGGGAGATGCGGCTCCTCGCCGAGGGCGGGATGACGCCGCACGAAGTGCTGCAGGTCGCCACCCTCCAGGGCGCGCGCGCGCTGGGGCTGGAGGAAGACCTCGGGTCGCTCGCGGTGGGGAAGGTGGCGGACCTCGTCGTGCTCGACGCCAACCCCCTCGTCGACATCCGCGCCACGCGCAGCATTGCCTACGTGATGAAAGCCGGGACCCTCCGGCTCGGGACGACGCTGAACCAGGTATGGCCCTCGCCGGGGCCCGTGCGCATGCCCTGGTCGTTGCAGCGCGAGGCGCAACCGGTGGTTGGGGCCGTGGATGCGCTGGTGCGTCGCACGATGGAGGCGGCCCGCATCCCGGGGATCGGCCTGGCGGTGGTACGGCGCGGCGAGGTGGTGGTCGCGCGCGGGTATGGGGTCGCGGAGCTGGAGCATCGCACCCCCGTCACCGACGAGACGATGTTCCTGTCGGGGTCGATGGGGAAGCAATTCACGGCCGCCGGGATCCTCGCCCTCGTCGAGGACGGTCGTCTCGGGCTCGATACCTCGATCCGGCGATACCTCCCGGAGGCGCCGGCCACCTGGGAGCCGATCACGATCCGGCACCTGCTGAGCCACCGCTCGGGCATCCCGGACTACACCGGCGACAACTTCGACTACCGCAAGGACTACACGGACGCGGAGTTGCTGGCGATGTCGACGGCGCTCACCCTCGAGTTTCCCGCCGGGTCGCGGTGGAACTACTCGAACACGGGGTACGTGCTGCTCGGGATCGTGATGACGCGGGTGACCGGCAAGCCGTACCATGCGTTCCTGCGCGAGCGCATCTTCACGCCGGCGGGGATGCCCACCATCCGCGTGATCACGGAGGCGGCGATCGTGCCGCACCGCGCCCGGGGCTACAACCTCGTGCCCGGGGGATGGGAACACGCGGCGTGGGTGGCCCCACAGCTCAACACCACCGCCGATGGATCCATGCTCCTCTCCCTGCGCGACATGATCGCGTGGAATGAGGTCGTGCGGACGCGACGCATCCTCCGGTCCGAACACTGGGCACTCATGATGTCGGCGACCCCGCTCACCAGCGGGCGCACCTATCCTTACGGGTTCGGCTGGTTCATTGGCGAAGCGGGAGGGCAGGTGGTGCAGGAACACGGGGGCGCCTGGCAAGGCTTCATCACGCAGTACACGCGCTTTGCCGACGACGACCTGGCGGTGGTGGTGCTGTCCAACGCCCGGACCCTCGCGCCGCCGACCCTGGCCATGGAGGTGGCCGCGCTGTTCAACCCGCGCCTGGCGCCGGTGCCCGCCCCATCCACCCCCATCGCGGATGGAGAACCCGCCGCCACCGCCTACGTGCGGGGGATCCTCGTGAAGGGTGCCAGCGGGGAACTCGACCTCGCCGACTTCGAGGTGGTGCGGCAGACGATCTTCCCGCGCATTCGGGCGGCCCTCACCGGCGCGCTGCGCGGCAAGGGAGCGCCGACGCGCCTGGAGCTGCTCGCCCGACGCGAGGTGGGGGACGACGTGGAGCGGCAGTACTTCGCCTGGTACGGCACGGAGCGATTTCGCGTGGTCGTTTCCATCGGTCCTGCGGGACGCCTGACCGCGGTGCGAGTGACACCAGAGGCACCATGAGCCACCGGCGGCGATGGGGGGTGCATGTGGCCAGCGTACTCGCCCTGGCCACGGCGTGTGCGCCGGCACCGGCGTACGACCTCGTGCTCACCGGTGGGACGGTGGTCGATGGGACGGGCGCGGTGCCGCGGGCCGCCGACGTCGCGATGCGCGGTGGTCGCATCGTCGCCGTTGCTCCCGACCTCTCCGTGCGCAACGCGCAGCGCGTGATCGACGTCTCGGGGCTGGTGGTGGCGCCGGGCTTCTGGGACAATCACGCGCATCTCGTCACGTTGTCGCAGCATCCCATGGCCGAGAACTTCATCCGGCAGGGGATCACGACGGTGCTCGCCCCGCAACATTCACAGGACCAGCCCTTTCCGCTCGACGCCTACCGGGACAGCGTGCGGATGGCGCCTAACGTGGGGCTGTTCGCCGGGCATACGTGGATCCGCAAGCGCGTCATGGGACTCGCGAACCGCGCGCCAACCGCGGCGGAGCTGGCGTGGATGGAAGCGCTCGTGGACTCGTCGATGCAGCAGGGCGCGCTTGGGCTGGCCACCGGGCTGGAGTACGTGCCGGCCACGTATGCCGACGTCGACGAGGTCGCCGCCCTGGCGGCCGTGGCCGCTCGTCATGGCGGCATCTACGTGACGCACATGCGGGATGAAGGCGCGGCGGTGATGGAGTCCCTGCGTGAGACGCTGGAGGTGGGGCGTCGCGCGGGCATTCCCGTGCAGGTCAACCACCTCAAGGTCACCGGGGCGGCGCAGTGGGGGTGGAGCGAGCGGATGCTCGCCCTGCTCGACTCCGCGCGCGCCGCGGGACAACCGGTGGCCTTCGACGTCTATCCCTACACGGCGTACAGCACCTACTCGGACCTGATGTTCCCGGCGTGGGCGCTGGCCGACGGCGCCAACGCCTTCCGGGCGCGCGTGGCCGACCCCGCAACGCGCGGTCGCCTCGTGCGCGAGATGCGCGAACTCTTCCCTCGACAAACCGGCGCCGAGCCGTCGTCGATCCAGTTCCGCGAGGTTACGCACGACTCCACCCTCGCCGGCAAGACGCTGCACGACTACCTCGTGGCGCGTGGTCGCCCCACCACCATCGACGCGGCGGTCGAGGCCCTCATTGAGCTGCAGCTCGCCGGTGGGTTCATCGGGATCTTCCATGGGATGGCCGAGCGCGATGTCGTACGCTTCCTGCAGCATCCGGCGACGATGATCGAGACGGATGGCGACCTGGTGGTCCCGGGGCGAGGGCATCCACACCCCCGGACGTACGGCTCGTTCCCGCGGGTGCTGCAGCGCTACGTGCGCGACAGCGCGGTGATCACGCTGGAGGCGGCGGTGCAGCGGATGACCTCCCTCCCGGCGCAATGGCTCGGGATCAACGATCGCGGCACCCTGGCCGAGGGGAAGGTGGCGGATGTGGTGGTGTTCGACCCGCGAACCATCGAGGATCGCTCGACCTACCTGGATCCGCACCACTATCCGGAGGGGATCCGGCACGTGGTCATCAATGGCGTGCTCGTCCTGGAGGCGGGCGCGATGACGGGGGCGCGCCCAGGCGTGTTCCTCTCACGAGGGCGCCCCGCGTCCGGGGGAGCAACCAACCCGCGTTAGCGGGACGCTCGCCCTCGCATGGCGGCGAAAGATCGCTCGCCACGCTTACCCTTCGGCCGGCGCGGTCCCATTCTTCGCGACATGCGATCGCCCACGGTCGCGCGAGCCGGACCGCCGCCTGGCGATTGCGGTTCCTTGTCTGGTGTCTCGCCGTGACGAACGCTCCAGCGCAACACCCACCGAGGGACGTGCGGATGAGTCAGCCCATCAAGGTTGCAGCGATTCAAGCGTGCCCCGTGTACCTGGATCGGGAGGCCACCGTCGCCAAGGCGTGTCGCCTGATCGCAGAGGTTGGCGCCGCAGGGGCCAGGCTCGCCGTCTTCCCGGAGGCGTTCATCCCGGGATATCCGCTCTGGGTCTGGTTCATTCCCGCCGGGCACACGCAGGCGCTGCGGCAGCTGTATGCGGAACTGGTGGCGAACGCGGTCACCGTCCCCAGCGACGTGACGGAGCAACTCTGCCAGGCGGCCAGGCGGGCCGGTGTCGCCGTGACGATCGGCATCAACGAGGTGAACGCCGAGGGGAGTGGGACGACGCTCTACAACACGCTGCTGTACATCGGCCCGGATGGCACCATCCTTGGCAAGCATCGCAAGGTGATGCCCACCGGAGGCGAACGCCTCGTGTGGGCCCTCGGCGACGGCAGTGACCTGGAGGTGTATGACCTGCCCTTCGGCCGGGTGGGAGGCCTGCTGTGCTGGGAGAACTACATGCCGCTGGCCCGCTACGCGATGTCGGCCTGGGGCACGGAGATCTTCGTGGCGCCCACGTGGAACCGTGGCGAGCCCTGGCTCTCGACGATGCGGCATGTGGCGAAGGAAGGACGCTGCTATGTGGTCAGCTGCTGCTCGGCGATGCACAAGGACGCCATTCCCGATCGACTCGAGTTCAAGGCGAAGTACATGGGAGGTGTCGAGGGATGGGTCAATCCGGGTGAGAGCGTGATCGTGGACCCGGATGGCAAGATCCTCGCTGGCCCCGCACGGGAGGCGGAGACCATCCTGTATGCCGAGGTGGATCGCGCCCGGATTACTGGCGCCCGTGGGCAACTGGATGTTGCAGGTCACTATGCGCGGCCCGACATCTTCGAGCTCATTGTACACCGCAAGCCAAGGCCGTTGCTCACCATCGCCACGGATCCGGGCGAGTCGTGACGGCTCGTCGCGACCGCGGACGGCGCCTGGTCGAACGCGCTGCCGACGGGTTGTCCCCGTCCCGGGCGTGTCCATGTTCGCGGGGCCATTGGAGCTGTGGGGCGGAACGGCCATCCAACGAGCACCATGTTCACTGACCTAACCACGTTCCTCGAGTACCTGGATCGCGTGCATGAGCGCACGCGTCGCGTTGTTACCTGTATCCCGGCCGATGTGCTGGAGTGGGCACCGGCCCCGGGACGCTGGACGGCCGGCGACCAGGTGCGCCACCTCGCGGCGATCGAGCGGTGGATGTATGCGGAGACGATCTCCGGTCGACCCAGCACCTACGCCGGCCACGGCCGCGAGCTCGCCGATGGCCTGCCGGCGGTGTTGGCGAACTACGACCACCTGCACGCCGAGGCGCGGGCGATCTTCGCCGACCTAAGCCCGGCCGCGTGGGGGGCAAGGGTCATGACGCCGGCCGGCACGCCGATCACGACGTGGAAGTGGCTGCGCGCCATGGTGGAACACGAGATCCATCATCGCGGACAGCTGTACTTCACGCTGGGGTTACGTGGCGTGTCGACCCCGCCGATCTACGGACTGACAGAGACGGAGCTTCGCGCCTTGTCGGTGTGAGATGGAGGGACGGAGGTGCGGCCGATCGGGTCGCGTCACCTTAGTTTACGCCCTGGGTTCCAACGACCCTCGCCGTGTCCCCCAGTCGACGACTCCCGTGTCCCTGCGTCCTTCCCTCCTGTTCCTCCTCGCCGCGGCGGCCTGCGGCACCCCGGCGGCCACCGTCCGGACCGCCCCGGCGAGTGTCACCGTGGCGCCTAACGCCGAAGAGCTCCGCCGCGACATGCTGGTCTTCGCCTCCGATTCCTTTGGTGGCCGGGAGACCGGGACCCCGTACGCCCACAAGGCCGCCGAATGGATCGTGGCCCGCGCGAAAGCGCTCGGCCTCGAGCCCGGCGGGGACAGCGGGTATTTCCACCGGGTCCCGATGCAGCGCGCGCAGCTTACCCCCGGGGCGCTGACCGTCACGCCAGCTGCGGGGACCCCGTCGCGGTTGACGTTTGGCCCTGACCTCGCATTCCTCACCGCACTCGGACCCGGTGCGCCATTGCCGAAGAACAAGGCCGACGCCGAGATGGTGTTTGCCGGGTACGGCGTGGTGGATAGCGCACTCAAGCGCGACGACTACGCCGGGCTCGATGTGGCGGGGAAGGTGGTGGTCGTGGCCGCCCTGGTTCCCCCCGAAGTCCCCGCTGCCGATCGCGCGCAGTGGGAGAATCCACAGGCCATCTTCAATCGACTCGGCCCTGCGCTCGGTCGCGGTCCCGCGGCGATCATCCTGCTGCTCCCTGATTCGGTGTACGGGCTCGCGGCCGGCCAGTTCTCCGGGAACCAGATCTCGGTTGGCTCCGCGGCCGCCGAGGCGCGGCAGCCCAATCGCGTCTTCCCGATGATGGCGTTCGCGCCGTACCGGGAGAACTCCCCGTTCGTGCCGGCGGGGTGGCGGGCGGCGGGGAAGTCCCAGGC
>JAEUJL010000651.1 GCA_016794835.1 Gemmatimonadota bacterium
CTTCATGGCCGGGATTGCCGTCGCCTCGACCGGGTACGGTCACCCCGAGGTGGTCACCGCGATCCAGGACGCCGCCGCGAAGTTCCTGCATATCTGCGGCAGCGACTTCTACTACGAGGGGATGGCCGCGCTGTGCGAGAAACTCGCGGCGATCGCCCCGGGTCCCACGCGCAAGCGGGTCTTCCTCACCAACTCGGGCACGGAGGCCACCGAGGGAGCAATCAAGCTGGCGCGCTTCTCCACGCGGCGCACGGCGATCATCGCGTTCAAGGGCGCGTTCCATGGACGCTCGACGGGGGCCGTGTCGCTCACGTCCAGCAAAGCCCGTCAGCACGCGGGCTTTGGACCCCTGTTGCCCGACGTGCACCACGTCGATTACGCCTACCGCTATCGCTGCCGCCACTGCGCGCACAAGTCGCAGTGCCACCTCGGGTGCGTGACCTCCATCGAGGAGGAGTTGTTCACGCGCCACCTCGCGCCCACCGATGTGGCCGCGATCTTCGTCGAGCCCATCCAGGGGGAAGGAGGCTACGTGATTCCCCCGCCAGGCTTCCTCGCCGGGCTGCGCGAGTTGTGTGATCGGCACGGGATCCTGCTGGTGTGCGACGAGGTGCAGAGCGGGATCGGCCGCACGGGGAAGATGTGGGCCTGCGACCACGAAGGGGTGGAGCCCGACATCCTGCTTACGGCCAAGGGACTCGGCTCGGGGATGCCGATCGGCGCGATGATCGTGCGGGAGAGCGTGGACAAGTGGAAGAATGGATCCCACGGCTCAACGTTTGGCGGCAATCCCGTCTGCTGCGCGGCTGCCCTGGCGACCATCGGGCTGGTCGAGAAGGAGCTCATGGCCAACGCCGCGGTGCAGGGCGAGCGGATGCTCGCCGGCGCGCGGGCGCTGATGGAGCGGCACGAGTGCATCGGCGACGTGCGCGGGCGCGGCCTGATGGTCGGCATCGAGTTCGTGCGTGACCGCGTGACCCGGGATCCACATCCGGAACTGGTGGATCGGATCGTCAACCTGGCGTTCAGCCGCGGGTTGCTGCTGCTCGGCGCAGGGAAGAGTGCCCTGCGCCTGGCCCCGCCGCTCGTGATCGACGCCGAGGATGTGGATCGCGGCCTCGCGATGCTGGACGCTTGCATCGCGGAGGCATCGCAGTAGGCGCGACGCGTCTGCCGTCTACAGCCCCATCTTCTCCAGGTGGTACGGCAACATCTTGCGCCACCAGGGCCAGTCATGCTTCACGTCGTGTCCCCAGATGTCGAGCCAGTGCGGGATCCCCTTGGCGTCCAGCAGGGCTGACAACTCGCGTGACCGGTCCGGCGCCTCGTAGGGGCCCTGGCCGGTCACGATCACGATGCGCGAACTGCCGCGGAGCAACTCCAGCGAGTGGCCACTGAGGTTGGGGAGGTACCAGGCCGGGTTGTTGAAATAGACGTTGTCGTCCGAATAGCCCTCCAGGTAACTCCGATCGAGGTCGTAGAACCCGCTCATGGCGATCGTCCCGCCAAAGAGGTCCGGCCGGCGCAGGAAGGTGTTCGCCGCGTGGAAGGCGCCGAACGAGGCCCCGGTGGTCAGTGCCCGGGCGTTCCGGTCCCCCGAGACATGGCGGATGTACGGGACGAGCTCCTCTTCTATATATCCCTGATAGAGGGCCTGCCGGCGGGCCTTCTCCGGGATCGGGACGTGCTTGTCCATCCACGCATGCGCATTGATGCTGTCGATGGAGAACAGCCGCACCTTGCCCGACAGGATGTGTTCCTCGATCGCCTTCACCAGGAAGAACCGCTCGTTTTCCAGGAAGTCGGCGGCCGCGGTAGGGAAGAGGAGGATCGGGGTGCCCGCGTGGCCATAGGTGACCACCGGCATGTCGAGGCCGAGTCGCGGGGACCGCCACCCATCTATCACCTTGGGGAGCGCGGGGTCAATGTATTGAATGGGCATGTCGGTGCTGCGGGGCGGTGGGGGCGGAAACTAGGCGCTCCGGGCAGGCGGCGCGAGCGAACCAGACCCGAACGATAGGGACCACACGGATGCGAACGGAGCGGGGATTCACCCGGATGACGCTCGAGGAGTTCGAGGGCTGGCTGCCGGCGCAGCAGGTCACGCGCACGGTGCTGTCGGTGCAGCAGCACCACACCTTCCTCCCGGCGTACGGGCACTTCACCGGGTCGAATCACTTCACGCTCCAGCAAAACATGAAGCACCACCACGTGTCGGCCAACGGGTGGGCCGACATCGGGCAGCACTTCACCTCGTTCCCCGATGGGACGATCGTCACCGGGCGGCCGCTCGAGTCCAACCCCGCGTGCATCTTTGGCAACAACCAGCACGCGATCTGTATCGAGCATCTCGGCAATTTCGACGCCGGGCGGGACGTGATGACCGCGGCCCACCGGCAGGCCATCCTGCGCATGACGGCCGCGATCTGCGAACGGTTTGCCATTCCCGTGACGGCCGACCGCGTGGTCTACCACCACTGGTATGACCTCGCGACGGGGGTCCGCACCAATGGCAGCGGCACCACGAAGAGCTGCCCCGGCACGGCGTTCTTTGGGGGGAATTCCGTGGACCAGGCGCAGCGGAACTTCCTGCCCAAGGTGCGCGCCCTGCTCGATGGCGGCACCGTGATCGAGGCGGAACTGCCCGCGCGTGGTTATGTGCGCGTCACCGCCGACTCGCTCAACGTGCGCCGCGGCGCTCGCCCCGGTGCGCCCCGCCTCCGGGCCGTCACGGCAGGAACCGTGCTGCGGGTGTACGAAGAAGCGGGCGGCTGGCTGCGCGTCTCGAACGCCCAGGACGAATGGGTGTCGGCGAGGTTCACCGCGCCGGTCGAGCGAGCGACCGTGCGGGCGAGCAGCCTCAATGTGCGCAGCGCCCCGGACCGCACCGCCGACAAGGTCGCGGCGATCACCCGGGGACAGGAAGTGTTCATCCACGAACGCGCCAACGGCTGGTGCCGGATCGGCACCGAACCGCGATGGGTGCACGGCGACTTCCTCGTCCCCGCCTGAGGCGCTAGAACGCCTCGCCGAGCGCCACGTACAAGCCACCCCCGTGGCGGCCGCGGGCGTAGTCCACCCGCACGGTGAGTCGCTCCGCCGGCTGCAGCAGGTAGCGCACACCGGCCCCAACAGTTGGAAGCAGGTGCATCCCACCGGCGCGCTGGCTGAGGGCGTGGGATGCCCCGAGGCCGGCAAACCCGGCCACGCCCACGCGATGCCACGACGCACTGCGGAACTCGGCCTCAGCGGCGCCCACGAACCGGTCGCGCACGCGCCCGCGGACGTACCCGCGGAGCAGGGTGTCGGAACCGGCCGAGGGCACGAGGTCGAACGGCGCGGTGCCCGCGAGCACCTCCCCGCTCGCCCGGAGCGCGAGCACGCCGCTGCCTAACGAATCGTAGCGGCGCAGGTCGGCTGCCAGGCGCAGCGATGACCGCTGGCGATGGCCGGGGGCGTGATCCCGCGCGCGGGTCGCCCCAAGCGTGAACTGCCGGAATGACCCGGCGGACGGACCGAGGATGTGGTCGCGCGTGTCGCGCAGGTCGACGGCCTGGGCGGTGACGGCGGCGCTGCCCACCAGGTCGGGCGCTTCGGCGCGCCGCCAGTCAGCCAGGTCAATGTCGGAGACGCGCAGGTCGCGCACCCGGAGCCCCACCCCACGGTACTGCGCGGACCCGGCGCGCCACAGCTGGAGGAGCGAGAGTTCGGGGCCACGCGCCGTGAAATGTGCCTCGTCGTTGCCGCCGCCTTCCGCGAAGTAGGGCAACGGAAATCGCTGCCATTCACCACGGACACGCGTGCGCGTCGCGTTCCCTGCGCCCCAGCGGTCCAGCTGGACGAAGGCGCGCTGCTGCTCCTCCGCCGTATTGATGGCGTAGAGCTGGAGCTGCGATGGACGCGTGGACGCGATGGGTCCGGTGCGAAAGACGCGCAACACGGTGGCACCGTATTGCGCGCCGGTCTCCGGCGCCGACCCCAGGACCGGCAACACGGCGAACTTCGCACGCGGGACCGAGTCGGCCTGGGCGCCGAGCGAGGAGGAAACAGCGGTCAGGAGGGCGAGGACGGTCAGGTGGCTGGGGCGCATGGCGTCGGGTGATGATCACCATCAGCATCGCGCCGCCAGGCCCGGCATCCCATACGCCGCATGACGTAGTTGGCCGGTGCTCCAAGGGGGTTGGAAGGCCCCGAAGTGCTGTTCCACCAACCAGTTAGGCGCGGACGACGAGTCCGGCGCCCCGGCCCCTGACGCTACGACTCGATCAGCGACATCTCAAACGGTTGCGCCCCTTCCCAGAGCACCCGGCGTCCCAGTTCCCGCAGCTGCTCCATCCCGCTCGTCAGGGTCAGGAAGTGGCTTCCGGCGAGCTGGCCGACCTTGCTGCCGAAGACGCAGGCGCCGTACGGGAACAGGATCTCGCACTCACTCGCTCCCGCCGGATGAAACAGGATGTCGCCGCGCGACGGATGCGAGGTCGGGTTCTCGAGCGGCACATGCAGCTCGAAGTCGCCCAGCGGTATCCAGCCCGCTTCGCCACTCCACCGCGCCTGGATCAGCTGGCCGCGGAACGGGAGGATCGAGCGAAAGGCGGCGCAGGTTCGCGGCGCCGCTTCCTCGAAGCGGGCGGTGAACTCCAGGTCGGCGACGCGAATCCGGACGTGGCTCATGGCGGGTTCCGAGGGTGCGCGGGAAGATACCACCCCCGCGCACCCCGGCTCCCTAGCGTTCGTCTTCCTTGTCGTCGTCGTCATCTCGCGAGCGACGCTCTTCGGCCTGCGTGTCGCTGGCGAGCGGCGTTGGCGCGTCGCCGGGGCGCGCGGTGGCACTCGCGTACGCACTGGCGGCGCCTTCGCGGTACGCCAGGGTGCCGCCGGTGTGCCCGACCTGCCAGCCAGCCCCGACGAGGGCGAGAGTCCCCGCCGTTGCGACGCCACGAGCGACGCCACCGATCCGACCGTTCACGAAGCCGGCGGCGCCGACCAGGAGCACGACGCCGGTGGCGAGCAGAAACGCTTCGGCTGCTTCCTCGTGGCCATGAATCGCCGACTCGGCCACCACGTCCTCGACGACTTCCTCTTCGCGCTCACCCGTCTTGAGCGCTGCCCATGAGCTGCCGACCAGAAGCGCCAGGAGTGCGACGGTGATTCCCCAGGCGCGCCGGGTGGGGGTGCCGCGGCGGATCGCGACCAACGCGCCGACGGCGAAGGCCGGGACGAGCAGCGTGAGGGCGATCGGCAGGTGGACGAACAACGGGTGCAGGGGTGAGGGCAGGGTCAGCATGAGTTCCTCCGGTTGGCTGTCCTACCCAAGAGTCAGCAGAAATCCGGTTGCGCCCTATCCGGCAAGTGACTTCCTTGGCATCCGACAAGTGACGCATCCGGGCATCCTCCACCGAGCCACAAATGACGCAAGCTGATGAGTGGCAAGGAGTTGACTCGACTCCGCGCGTTGCGGGCCCTCCGGGCACCCTCGAGGGGCCGCTGGCCCCGGTGCTTGCGGTCTTCCTGGCCCTGGTGGTGATCGGTGGGACGATCGACCTGGTGCTCGATCGGCCGAGCACGTGGTGGTCGTTTCATGTGGCGTTCGAGCTGGCCATGGTGCTGGTGAGCCTGGGGTTCGCGGTGGCGCTGTTCCGCGGCTGGCGTCGCACGGCCGCCGAACTCCGGAACACCAGGGCGTCGCTCGACCGGTCGCGTCGCGACCTCGCCGCGCGGGTCGCCGAGCGGGACGAATGGCGGCAGCGGGCCGAATCCGCGCTGGCGGGGTTCTCGGCAGCCATCGATGAGCAGTTCGATGCCTGGAAGCTGAGCCGCGCGGAGCGCGAAGTGGCCCTGATGCTGCTCAAGGGGGAAGGGCACAAGCAGGCCGCGGCGCACCTGGGTCGGTCGGAGCGAACCGTGCGCCAGCAGGCGGTGGAGGTCTACCGCAAGTCGGGCCTGCAGGGGCGAGCGGAGCTGGCGGCGTTCTTCCTGCACGACCTGGGGCTTCCCGGCCCGCCGCCCTGAGCGACCGGCGCCGATCGGCATTGCTTGCCCGGAGCCGGGTGCTGGCGTAGGATCGCGACGTGATGCGACCCGTCGTCTTCTTCGTGCTTGGTGCCGGCGTCTCCAGCGTGCTGGCCGCACAGGACGTCGTGGTGGAGAAGAACCTCGAGGCGCGGATGCGCGACGGGGTCGTGCTGCGCGCGGATGTCTACCGTCCGCGCACCGACGCCCGGCGCCCGGCGTTGCTGCAGCGCACGCCGTACTCCAAGCACCCGCAGGAGACAAACTCGCAATACCATCGCCTCGCCCGCGCGGGGTTCGTGGTGGTGGTGCAGGACACGCGCGGCCGGTACATGTCAGACGGGGTGGCCATCCCGCACGATGAGGGCGCGGACGGCTATGACACGGTGGAGTGGGTCGCCCAGCTGCCGTGGGTGGATGGCCGGGTCGGGATGTTCGGCGGCTCGTACTCCGCCACGACGCAGCTGTTGGCCGCTCCCCTGCGCCCCCCGCACCTCGTCGCCCTGTTTCCGTCGGCGTCGTATGCGAGCCGGTACGACATGGTCTTCCAGGGGGGCGCCTTCTACCTCATGGATGGCCTCTCGTGGAACCTGGGGCAGGCACAGGACG
>JAEUJL010000660.1 GCA_016794835.1 Gemmatimonadota bacterium
GCCGGCGGCTCCCTGCGGCGGATCGCCTCGCAGCCGGTGGCTTCCCTCACGCGGGTGGCCGGCATCGGGGCCGCGCGCGCCACGGTGGTGCATGCGGCGCTGGAACTGGGGCGCCGGATGCTCTCCGAGACGCGGCAGGAAGGATTCCTGGTGCGCGGAGCCCCCGACGTCTTTGCCCTCTACGGCCCGCGCCTGGAGGATCTTCCGGTGGAGGAGTTCCACGTGGCGATCCTGGACGCGCAGCACCGCTTCCAGCGCGACATCCTCGTCACGCGCGGGTTGCTCAACACCTCGCTGGTCCACCCGCGGGAGGTCTTCCGTGAGGCGATTGCCGAGCGGGCCGCCTCGCTCGTCCTGGTCCACAACCACCCGTCGGGCGACCCGACACCGAGCCGGGACGACCGGGAAGTCACCGATGGATTGCTCACCGCCGGGGACATCATTGGCGTGCCGATCCGGGACCATGTCGTGATCGGCCGGGGGCGGTACGTAAGTTTCCTCGAGGCGGGGTATATCCCGAGTGACCGACGCCCCCTCTGGTGAGGTCCGAGACATACTGTGACGTCGACACTGCCAACCCGACCCGCGCTGCCCTGGTGGCCCGCGGGGGAGCCGATTCCCGAACGCCTGGACACGGCGCTGCTGGCGCGCGCCTATGAACTGAGCGCGCGCGCCCACAGTGGCCAGCTGCGCAAGAACGGGGACCCGTTCGTCACCCACTGCGTGGAGGTGGCGAAGATCCTGGCGGACCTGCAGCTGGACACGGCGACCGTGGCCAGCGGGCTCATCCACGATGTCATCGAGGACACGGAGGTCACCTACCAGGACATCGCGCGGGAGTTCGGGACCGAGATCGCGCAGATCGTCGATGGGCTGACGAAGATCGGCCACCTCCCGATGAACTCGACCGAGAACCGACAGGTCGAGAACTACCGCAAGCTCCTGGTCTCCATCGCGAAGGACGCGCGGGTCATCATCATCAAGCTGGCGGACCGGCTGCACAACATGCGGACGCTGGACTGGCTGGCCGAGGGCAAGCGGGAGCGGATCGCGCAGGAGACGATGGACCTCTACGCCCCGCTCGCGCACCGCTTCGGCATGGCCAAGATGAAGTGGGAGCTGGAGGACCTGGCGTTCAAGTACCTCGAGCCCGAGGCCTATCGGGCCCTGGCGAAGCTGGTGCAGGCGAAGCGTGGCGAGCGGGAGGCCCTGATCAAGGCGCTGATCGAGCCGCTGCAGCGGACCCTGGGCGAGGCGGGGATCCGCGAGGTCGAGGTGACCGGGCGGCCGAAGCACCTGTGGTCGATCCACAAGAAGATGCTCAAGCGCCAGCGACCCTACGAGGAGATCTTCGACCTGCTGGCGATCCGGGTCCTGGTCAACTCCGTCCCGGACTGCTATCACACGTTAGGCATCATCCACGACGGGTGGACCCCCGTCCAGGAGCGGATCAAGGACTACATCGCGCAGCCCAAGTCCAACGGCTACCAGTCGCTCCACACCACGATCTTCGGCCCGGGGCGGCAGCTGTACGAGATCCAGATCCGCACGCGCGACATGCACCGCACCGCGGACTACGGCATCGCGGCGCACTGGCGGTTCAAGGAGGAGTCGAAGTCGGCGGATGAGCTCGACCGCCACCTGTCGTGGTTCCGGAAGGTGCTGGAGCTGCAGCTCGACGCGAAGGACCCGGCGGAGTTCCTCGAGTTCCTCAAGCTCGACCTCTACCAGGACGAGATCTTCCTCTTCACCCCGACGGGCGACGTGATCCAGTTGCCGCGTGGGGCGACCCCCATCGACTTTGCCTTTGCCGTGCACACGGAGGTGGGCACGCATTGCCAGGGGGCCAAGGTCAACGGGAAGATCGCGCCGCTCTCGCGGGAGCTGAAGAACTCCGAGACCGTGGAGATCCTCACCTCGCCGAACGCGAAGCCCAGCCGGGATTGGCTGGCCCACGTCCGCACCGGTCGTGCCCGGCACAAGATCCGCCAGTGGCTCCGGCAGGAGGAGGAGCAGTCCTCCGCGAAGATCGGCCGGGAGATCCTGGATCGCGAGGTGCGGCGTCGGCGCCTGGCCAAACTCGACGAAGCGCGTCTGGAGGCCGCGGCCTCCGCCCTCGGCCTCAGCGACCCCCATCACCTGATTGCCTCGCTCGGGCAGGGTGACCTCAACGTCACGCAGGTCCTCAAGGCGATTTACCCGGAAGCCGAGAGCCCGGAGCACGTCCCCAAGCCCACGGCGATCGAGCGGCTGGTGGACCGCATTCGCGGCACGGGGAAGGGCATCAGGATCCAGGGGGCCGACGGCCTGATGGTGCGGTACGCGCACTGCTGCCAGCCGGTGCCTGGGGACCCCGTGGTCGGCTACGTCACGCGCGGACGGGGGGTCAGCATCCATCGTGGGGACTGCCCGAACCTGCTGATGCTCGTGCATGAGCCCGAGCGACGGCTCGACATTGACTGGCAGGAACAACCCGGCGAGCGGTTCGAGGTGCGGC
Organism: Gemmatimonadota bacterium; assembly: GCA_016794835.1. Taxonomy (GTDB): domain Bacteria; phylum Gemmatimonadota; class Gemmatimonadetes; order Gemmatimonadales; family Gemmatimonadaceae; genus RBC101. The sequence goes on from JAEUJL010000660.1 coordinate 2,498, forward strand.
TCAGCCTCGATGGCTTTGATCGCCGCGGGCTCTATGCGGACGTGGCCGCGGCGGTGAGCTCGACGGGGACCGACATCCGCAGCATGGAGCTCAAGACCACCGATGCGCGGGTCAGCGGGGCTGCGGTGGTGGAGGTCGAGAACCTCTCGCACCTCCAGCGGATCATCAAGGCGGTCCGGCGGGTGAAGGGGATCCAGGACGTGCAGCGGAAGGAGCGCATCAGCGACTCCGGCTAGGGTCACGGGGACGGGCCGGGCCTCCCCGGGGGTGCCCGAAGAAACACCGGCATGGTAGATTTGCCCCCATGTCAGCGCCCTTCCGTTTGCAGGCCCCCTTTGCCCCGGCCGGCGACCAGCCGGCCGCGATCGCCGAGCTGACCGCCGGGCTGCAACGCGGTGACCGGTTCCAGACGTTGCTCGGGGTGACCGGGTCGGGGAAGACGATGACGATGGCCCATGTCATCGCCAACTACGGGAAGCCTACGCTCGTCCTCTCCCACAACAAGACGCTGGCGGCGCAGCTCTACGGGGAGTTGAAGAGCTTCTTCCCGACGAACGCGGTCGAGTACTTCATATCGTACTACGACTACTACCAGCCGGAAGCGTACGTCCCGTCGAGCGATACCTACATCGAGAAGGACGCCTCGATCAACGAGGATATCGACCGGCTCCGCCTGCGCGCCACGTCCTCCCTGATGGAGCGCGATGACGTCATCATCGTGGCCACCGTCTCGGCGATCTACGGCCTCGGCGACCCGGTGGAGTACCGCAAGCGCATGGTGATGCTGGAACGCGGGCAGCAGGTGTCGCGCGACCAGATCCTGCGGCAGCTCGTCGGGATCCTCTACTCGCGGAACGATGTCACCTTCGATCGGGGGTCGTTCCGGGTGCGCGGGGACACGATCGAGATCCTCCCGGCGTATGAGGAGCAGGGCGTGCGCGTGGAGATGTGGGGCGACGAGATCGAGAAGATCTCCAAGATCTCCACGGTCACCGGGGAAACGATCGCCGAGCTGGAACGCACGGCCATCTACCCGGCCAAGCACTTCATCACGTCGCGTCCCACCCTGGAGCGCGCGGCGACCGCGATCCGCGCGGAACTCGCCGAGCGACTGGCGGTCCTGCGCAACTCCGGCAAGCTGCTGGAGGCACAGCGCCTCGAGTCGCGTACGAACTTCGACCTGGAGATGATGCTCGAGATCGGCACCTGCGCCGGGATCGAGAACTATTCGCGGCACCTCTCCGGCCGTGCGGAGGGCGAACGCCCGGCGGTGCTCTTCGACTACTTCCCCGAGGATTTCCTCGTGGTGGTGGACGAGTCGCACGTGACGCTCCCGCAGGTGCGCGGGATGTACAACGGCGACCGGGCGCGCAAGGAAACGCTCGTCGAGTTCGGCTTCCGGCTGCCGAGTGCCCTGGACAACCGGCCGCTGATCTTTGATGAGTTCATGCGGTTGACCCCGCGGGCGGTCTTTGTCAGCGCGACGCCGTCCGAACTCGAGCTGCAGCTGTCCGAGGGAGTCGTGGTCGAGCAGATCATCCGGCCCACCGGCCTCGTCGACCCCGAGATCGAGGTGCGCCCCGTGCGGGGCCAGGTCGACGACCTGCTCAATGAAATTCGCTTGCGGGAACGGCGCGGGGAGCGGGTCCTGGTCACCACCCTGACCAAGCGGATGGCCGAAGACCTGTCCGACTACCTCGCGCAAGTGGGGGTCCGCGTGCGCTACATGCACGCCGACATCGATGCGATCGAGCGCATGGAGATCATTCGCGGCCTGCGCCTCGGCGAGTTCGACGTCCTCGTCGGGATCAACCTGCTGCGCGAGGGGCTCGACATGCCGGAGGTGTCGCTGGTGGCGATCCTCGATGCCGACCAGGAGGGATTCCTGCGCTCCGATCGGTCGCTGATCCAGACGGTGGGCCGCGCGGCGCGCCACGTGAATGGGCGGGCGATCTTCTACGCCGACCGCATGACCGACTCGATGCAGCGATGCATCTCCGAAACGTCGCGGCGCCGGGAGGTGCAGGTGCGCTCCAACCTGGAGCAGGGGATCGTGCCACGCGGCGTCGAGAAGAGTGTCGACGAGGTGCGGTTCATCACGCGCGTGGCCGATGCGCGTGAGGAGCGGGAGGCGCGGGCGCGGAAGGTCGCAGAGCCGACGGCCGCGTATGGGGCGGAGGACTATGCGCAACGGCTGGCCGCCCTCGAGGCCGAGATGAAGGAAGCGGCGGCCGCCCTGGACTTCGAGAACGCCGCCCGGCTGCGCGACGCGGTCTTCGAGCTGCGCGCCGCTCGTGATCGATCGAACACCGCGCGCAAGCGCGACGCCTTCGCGGACATCCGTGCACGTCGTTAGGCCTGTCGACCGGCAGCTCTCGCTCGCGTCCCTGCAGGCGTGGGGCGAGGCCCTGGGGGCCACCCTGGAGCCCGGCGACCTCATCGCGCTGCACGGGAACCTCGGCGCCGGCAAGACCACGCTCGCCCAGGCGATCGCGCGCGGGTTTGGGGTTCGTGGCGAGGTGACGTCACCCACCTACGCCCTCGTCCACCAGTACCAGGGCGATCGGGGGACCCTCTGGCACCTCGACCTGTACCGGCTCTCCGGTCCAAACGATCTGCTGCAGCTCGGCTGGGACGAGATCGTT
>JAEUJL010000672.1 GCA_016794835.1 Gemmatimonadota bacterium
CTGCTCATGCACGTCCCCGTGCAACTCGACGCGGTGCAGGGCGAGGATATCGTCGTGCGGATCCGCTGGTCGGGTGGCACCTTCGAGAGCCAGGGGCGGATCGTCCGCTTTGACAGTCCGTACCAGGGCGACCCCACGCGCAGCATGATGGGGATCGAGTTGACCCGGGAGCTGCCGCCGGCCCTGTTGATCGAGAGTGCGTCCGGGGCGGTGGAAGCGATCGACGCGGCGTAGCACGGGTGATGTGACGTCCGCGTGACGGTTCCCTGTAGAATCAGGGCAACCTTCGGTTCGGAACCCCGTGATATCGTTCAGGTACTCCCTCGCCGGCACGCTGGCCCTCCTGGTGGCGACGCCCGGCGCAACGGTCAGTCAGGAACCGGTTGCCTGCAGGATCTCTGCCGATCGCGCCGACACTCTTCGCCTCGCCGACGGCGGACTGGTCTACGCCAATGCTGCAGGGATGCTGGCGCGTGAGGGCCAAACGGTCATCGCCGGAAACCCGGTGTTCCCCTGGCCACTTGCCGACACCGCGATCCAGGATTCGCTCCTCGGTCTCGCCGTTGGCCGCAACGGGGAAGCGTCCCTCATTCGTGCACCGCACGCCGGGAAACGTGCGATGCATCCTCGACTCCTGGTCGGACGCGAAGGCATGGATGTCCTCTTCGCCGAGCACGGCGAGGGAGTTCCGGTGCACTCAACCGCCCTCGTCACGGGGAGCTTGTGGGCAGGAACATACGCAGGCGGCTGGAGCAACCTTCGACGCCTGGCGGTGCTGTCTGCGGGCCGCCTCGCGCCGCATGAGTCGTCGAGGTGGTTTCGTCGAGACGACCAGACGGCATTCTACTTCGGTTTCGATCGCACGGCGGGCGACCCGGTGCTGACCCGCGCGGGCATGGTGCGGCTGTGGGAGCTCGGAGCGGAGCGCCATGCCGACACACTGTTCCTGCCCCATGAGTTCTTCGGACTGAGTGCTGATACGGCTTCAGGGTATGACGTCATCGCCTTCCTCCAACCCGATACGAACGCATACGGTCGGCCCGCCAACAGCCGGGTGTGGGTCACCGAGTGGTCCAACGGATTTCGCCCGCCTCGGCAACTGACGTTTGCCGGGCCCCCGCCGACGCGCATCAGCGTGCGCGTGATGTCGTGGGACGCGGCGATGTTCGGCTGGCAAACGCTGGATGGGAACACGTTCGTCCTCCGCGCTCGTCGCGGACCGGATGGGTACACCACCCTCGGGATTGACACGCTTGGCCGTGCCTCCGGGTACTTCGTGCATGCGACCCGATCCGGCAGTGTCCTCCTGTTCCGTGCGGAGCCCACCCAGCGCCGGTTACATGTCCATCGAGTCACGCGCAGCCGCACGGAGTATTTGGGCCACGTGCCCTCTGGTGACGCCATCCTGATTCCCGCCATCCTCGCGCTGTCGGACCGGGAGTTCGTGCATCTCGCCCACTCGTTTGCGACGGATGGCGGCAATGCACTCGTAGTCTCGCAGGTGACGCATGTGCACGTGTTGTGTGCGTAGCATGGTTGGCAGGCCGATGCGCGCGTGACCCTCGGCGATTTCCATGAACTTCATTGACCGAGGATCATCTGATGTATCGCATTGCTTGCCGGGTCATCATGGCGGCGGGACTCGTCGCGTGTTCTGACCCCAACGCGCCGGATGCACACCGGCCTCGCCCGTCCGATCTTTCGCCACAACGGTCCGAATACCCGCTGGAGTCCGAGGTATCTCACCTCCGCGGCGACGTGCGGGGCGACATCGACGTGAGGGTATGGTGGGAAGGGAGTCGCGCTCACGCCTGGAGTAGCATGTCGTTCTTCGGGAACTTCGCGGAGCTCACGACACAGCTCACGATCTTCAAGGGCACGCAGGAGGTCGCCAGCCTGAGCCAGGTGCGCACCGCCAAGGGCCTGCTCCCGATCTATTCGCGGCTCACCGATGAGTTCAGTCGCGACGTGGGACAAGCCTGCGGCCACATGGCCGAGGTCGTCGGCTCCGGCGCCATTGAGCTCCGCGCAATCCCCGTCAGCGGGGGCCAGACAGTGATCATCGCCGGGGTGAGGGACGATGCGAGAGCCGACGCCCGCCAACCGGATTGCGCCCCGCGGCCCGGGTCGGGGAATCCGTACGACGACCAATGTCAGTTTTGCCTGGAATGGACCTGGTATATCGGCAACACCGAGGTCGACAAGACCTATCAGTGCTCACCCGCCATGTCCTGCCCGGCGCAGTAGCGCCGTTTCCACTCAACGCCGAATCCCTCATTCCCATGCGATCGATACTCTTCTCCCTGGTTGCCTTGAACGCGGCGGCGGCACTCCCGGCCGCCGCCCAGGCACCGCGCAACACGGCGGGACATACGTCGGCTGACGCCGTGGTCCTCGCCCGCGTGCCGCGCCTTTCGGATGCGCGCGCGCACGTGATGGTAATCCGTCGACCAGTCAGTCCCACGCACCTCATCCTCGCAGGACCCACCGCAACCCCGCTCGACATCGCGGCCGCGATGTCGGGGCTCCTGCGGGCCCGTCGATTGGACGGCGATACCCCACGGTTGGAGCAGCGGGCGATCATCACCGACGCCGAGCGGCGCCGGGCGAGGCCGAGCGCTGGCGCGCTTGCCGCCGCGACCCGTGACTTTGCCCTCCTCCAGCGGGCCGGTCCGATGAACATTCGCGGCTTCAACGTCCTTGCCGCGACCGTCCTCGATGGACGCCTTCAGCGGGTGGTGGAATAGGTGGGTGAGTGGAGCGGCGGGGCACCTCGTCCCACCGCTCCACTACTCGTCGCCGACGCCGCCGCGCTGTCTGCCTAACGCCAACCACAGCGCACTCCCGACGATCAACCCGGCGCCGAGCAGCGTCCAGCCTGACGGCCACTCGCCCAGCACCATCGCGCCCCACGCCGTCGCGAAGACGATCTGCAGGTACCCCGTCGTCGTCGCCCGCGCCGCCGTCTCCAGCCGCAACCCGCGGGTCATGTAGGTCTGCGCCACCTGGGTCGTGATCCCCGTGCCCAGCAGCAAGACCCATTCGGTGCCCGTCGGCGCCATCCACTCCCCAAGCGACAGCGGGAGCGAGAGCGCCAGCCCCATCAGCGGCAGGTAGAACACCACCACCGTCGGGTGCTCCGTGTGCCCGATCCGACGCACCACCGCGTACGCCGACCCGCTGAACAGCGCGCCCGTCACCCCGATCAGCACGTTCATCGGCAACAGCGCGTGTTCGTGGACCCCGAACAGGAAGGCGGGGCGCGTGATGCACACGACCCCCACGATGCACACGGCGAGGCTCACCAGTTCCGCGCGCCCCACGCGCTCCTTGAGCCAGATCCCGGCAATCAGGATGGCAAAGATCGGGTTGGTGTACTGCAGCAGGTTCGCCTCGGCCAGCGGGTTCCGCACCAGCGAGTGAAAGAAGCCGAGCAACCCCAGCGCACCCAGGGTGCCGCGCAGCAGCAGGATCCGGCGGTTCGTGCCGAGCACATCGCGGATCCCCGCCTGTCGGCAGGCCGCGTAGCTCAACACCAGGGTGATCGCGCAGCGCAGGACGATGACCTGCAGCGTCGGCAATCGGGCCCCGGCCAGGCGCACGAGCAGGCCCATGATGGAAAACCAGAACGCGCCCAGCGCCATGGCACGAATGCCAGGCGACAGGGCGCGGTCACGACGAGGGAGAAC